>PLXD01000356.1 GCA_003151295.1 Chitinophagaceae bacterium
AACTGGAAAAAGAGGCAGACGGGTCCCAGGCCGATATTTTATATCATCAACACCAGCGGCGGGGGAAACCGCAGTGCGGACTTTACCATGAACGTCTTACAAAGGCTTGACAGTATCAGCAGGGGAGCACTCATGCGGAAGACCTTTCTGATCACTGGCGCCTCGGGGGGCATGATCGGGGCAACCTATTTCAGGGAGCTGGCCAGGCTCAAAGAGAATAAGGAACCTTCCCTGGACCTGCAGAGCCGCGAATATGTAGATAATATATCCGGGGATCTCCTCAATCCGCTGTTCTCTTCATTTGTAGCGAGGGACCTCGCTTCCCCGGCGCAAAAATTCAGTGTCGGCGGTTACGACTACATAAAGGACAGGGGATATGCCTTTGAACAAAAATTAAACGTCAACACCAAGGGGGTCCTCAACATTCAGATGCGTGATATGGTCTCGGACGAGAAAGCGGCCAGGACGCCCCTGATGCTTTTTAATTCCGTGATCACCCGTGACAGCAGGACCCTGATCATCAGCACGCAACCCATCAGCTTCCTGATGAAGCCCCGGTATGATAGTACAAGGATCCACGTTATCGACCCGGATGCCGTGGACTTTGCTGCCCTGTTCGCCAGGCAGAACCCGATGAACCTGCGGCTACTGACTGCCCTTCGTATGAATGCCACTTTTCCTTATGTGCTCCCGAATGTGTGGTTGCCCACCAAACCTGTGATCGACGTCATGGATGCGGGGTTCCGGGACAATTTCGGAGAACAGGTAGCCATCCGGTTCCTGAATACATTCAAGGAATGGCTGCGGGAAAATACCGGCGGGGTCGTAGTCCTGCAGATACGTGACCGCAGGACCGGAGGCTGGGAAGATCCATATGAATCGAATAATGTCACCGAGATCATCACCAAACNNCTTATACAACCTGGATGACCTGCTGAGCCTGTCGCAGAGCGACATGAATTTTCCCTTCCATAAGCTAATATTCCAATATGTTCCCAAGAACGAGGATGCCACCGCCGCACTGAATTTTCATCTCACCCTGCAGGAGAAACTAGATATTGCCGGAGCCCTGGAAAATGTGGACAACCAACAGGAGTTTAAACAGTTTAAAGGATTAAGCGGGAAGTAGTTTATAGTTACAAGCGGCTTTTGGCATGCAGCTTTTTTTACGGTTGCAGGAGCTTCAGCGCGTGCGGCAATACCCGGATAATGAATCGCGGGGCCGTCGCCTTCGGATCGCCGTCGATATGCAGGGGCGCCCCCTCCGGGTTTTCAATGGTCAGGGCGGCGACCTGGTAATAAAGGATGTCCTTTGCCCTGATTCCGCTGATCTGGCTCAATACGGAAAAAGGCAGCCTGAACTTGCTCATTTTCTTCACGATCACGATATCGAGCAAACCATCATTCAGCCTGGCCTTGGGCGCGATCCTAAAATTGTTGCCGAATTGATTGCTATTGGCTATGCTGATAAAATAAGCCTTCGTATCTATAGAAAGGTCCGGGATCCTGATCCCAAAGGAATAGGGCCTGGCCTTGAAAAAATTGACCAGGGAAACCCTGATATAGGTTTGCAGCCCCCTTTTCTTTTGACGGGCAAATTCATGAGCAACCTGGGCATCGAAGCCGATCCCGCAAAGCATGCAGGAGAACTGGTCGTTGATATAGAGCCCATCGATAAAAGAGGCTTTTCCTGCAAATATGATGTCCAGTGCCTTTCCTGGTTTTTTGGGTATCCCTGCCGTAAACGCCAGGCCGTTGCCCGAGCCCATCGGGATGATGCCGATATTGACCGTGATGCCCATCAGGGCGGACGCTACCGCGTTTACGGTACCGTCCCCTCCGCAGATTATAATATCGGTGACCCCATCGTTTTTGATGAGCTCCCTCAGAAAAGAATAATCCCCTTCCTTATTCGTGGGCAGGATGGAGTAGTCGATCCGTTGCGCCCAGGTCTTGCGGCTGATCAACTCCTTGAGGGAAGATTTTCCTTGTGTACCGGAAATGGGATTGATAAGGTAAATAATTTTTCTTGCCATGCTGATTCAGATTCCAACGCTCAAATATCCAATTATTTTGTTCGAATCCTTATTTCGATACCACCGGCATATGAAGAACATCTTCCATGAACTTCCCGATCTCCCGCTCCACGCCTGGAACATCCCCCGAACGTAGCGAGGAGCCGATGACATGATTGCCGGTATTGGGCATCGCCTGTTTATATTTCAGGGCCGCGGGAGTACCCAGTTGATCGAACATGGCAAGCGAGGCGGAAACCTTTACCGTGCTGTCCTGGTGTACGCTGTCTTTGTAGTAGTACAGCAGCTCCACCGGTTGTTTGACCTTTTCAAAGGTCTCCTTATTCATGGTGGTTTCCAGCATCTCTTCCAGTGCGGCCACCCCTTCCGTGCGATAATGCCAGTACCAGTATTGCCGGTACAAAGGCCGGGTGTCCTTGCTGTCTATGTATTTGGATCCTACAACCAGGTGGGCTATCTGCAGGCCCCAGTGGTTATTCAGCATCCAGGCATTCGGATCGTTGATGGCGATATTGGGAGAGAGCAGTATAAGGGCCGCTACCAACGATCCGAATGCCTGGATGCTGAATAA
>PLXD01000360.1 GCA_003151295.1 Chitinophagaceae bacterium
AGTGCATTTGGTATCCTTACACATATTGAGGGCCCCTAACTTTTTTGCGATATCGGGCATCAACTGAGGAGCCACGGACAGGTAAAAGATCACATTGGGATGCTCTCCGAATTCGGATTCTTTATTTTTAATAATGTCCGCAATTTTTTGATAATCGGCATCGTTCTCGGCATCCATCTGCAGGTAACTGATATGCTTGGAAAAATCTTCCCAGTGCCCATTGGGTTCCCCCTTGCGACGGCTGAATTGCTTGATGCCATCCAGTAACCGTTTGCGGTAATCTTCGTCATTATATTTGCTGCGACCGATCCCTACGATCCCGAATTTTTCGGGCATCCATTCATCGATAAAAAGGTTATAAAGTGCGGGAGAGAGTTTCCTATGATTCAAGTCTCCGCTTCCTCCGAAGATGAAAAGCAGGGAGGCTGGCGGTTGTTTGTGATTTGCCATATNNCTTTTGTATTTTATTTACCCCATTCAGTATGGAAGACACCCGGCATATCGATCCTTTGATAGGTATGTGCCCCGAAATAATCCCTTTGAGCTTGTATCAGGTTGGTAGGCAGGCGGTCGCTGCGGTAAGCGTCAAAATAGCTTAACGCAGACATCAGCCCGGCTACGGGATATCCCATCTGAATGGCAACGGTGAGTACGCTGCGTATATGTTGCTTTNNAGGGTTCCCCTGGTAGGCTTTATAAAATTCTTCCAGCAGAACAGACCGGATAATGCACCCGCCTCTCCAGATCCTTACCACTTCCGGCAAGGGGATCTGCATATCGAGTTCAGACGAGGCTTTATGCAGCATGGCCAGACCCTGTGCATAGCTGATGATGGTGGCAAAATACAGGGCATCCTGTACCTGTTGGATAAACACTTCTTTAGGGACGGGGATCTCGATAGACGCCGTCTTATACAGCGCCGAAGCCTGTGTTCTCTCCTCCTTATAAACAGAGAGATCTCGGAGGCTCACGGCCATATCGATAACGGGAATGGGGACGGGGAGGTCCATGGCATCCTGCGACGTCCATTTTCCGGTGCCTTTCGAACCCGCCTTATCCAGGATCATATCTACGAGCCTGTTGTCTGTCTTGTCATCTTTCTGCAAAAAAATATCCCTTGTGATCTCAACGAGGAAGGACTGCAACTCGCCATCATTCCAGCTTTTATATATTTTATGCAGTTCGTCGTTTTCAATGCCGAGACCCCTGTGCAGCAGGTCATAGGTCTCGCTGATCAGTTGCATAATAGCATATTCGATCCCATTATGGACCATTTTAACGTAATGACCCGCAGCGCCCTTGCCGAGATGGGCTACGCAGGGACTTAGAACTTCGCCCTTGCCACCGGCAAGGCCTCGTTCGTTAGGTTCGCTTCGCTCCCTAACCTTGGCCGATACGGCTTCCAGCAAGGGTTGTACTTTTGCGTAGGCTTCAGGATCGCCGCCAGGCATGATGCTGGGACCGGTCCTTGCTCCATGCTCGCCACCCGAAATGCCCACACCCATAAAATGAAACCCCTTTTCTTTCAGGAAGCTGACGCGGCGTAAGGTATCCGTATAATGTGAATTTCCCCCGTCAATGACAATATCTCCCTTATCAAGCAGCGGCAGCAGATCTCCGATTACATCGTCTACGGGTTTCCCTGCCGGTACCAGCATCATCAGCTTGCGGGGTTTTTCCAATTGAGCGATCATCTCGGCCAGCGTATTGACGCCTTTTACCGTTGTGCCGGGAGTGGCGGCCGACTCCAGGGTTTTTGTTTTTTCAGCATCTTTGTCAAAACCGACGACGGAAAAGCCATGGTCGGCCATGTTGAGCAAAAGGTTGCGGCCCATTACCCCCAAGCCGATCATTCCAAAAGCAAAAGAAGTGTTAGTCATGTAAAAAATTTAAGTAAACGGAGTCAAAATTAGTCAATTTAAGCTTTGGAAACAGCCCGGGAAAAATGAAAATATATTTCCGGTAGGCGGACTGTCCCTCGAGTACCTGTACTATTTTCAAATAGGGGGTCAATCGGGTCATGAGGAAGGCCCGGAAGGTGGGTTAAGGGGTGGGCTTTGGAGGAATGGGTCTTGGAAGATGGGAGGCATGAACGCCCTGACAGGCCTAAAAGAGCGCTGGGTAAAAGAGCTTTGAAAAGACGCTGAGCCGGTTTGGGTGTAAACCGGCTCAGCGAAGGGAACGTTTTCTGAAGACCCTCTTAATTTTATTTTACTTCCGGATGCGGGTCGCCTCTATGGCAGGTTATGCAGCTGACGGCCGGTATGGTGTTCCCTTTGTCATCCTTATTGAAGCTAAAATATTTTTTGTTGATCTTAGCAGTCATACGCATCATGTGCCTGGCAATATCCTTTTCCGGTTTTTCATCGCTGGCAAAATCCAGGTGGTGGGAGGAACTGTCCTTAGAAGCGACATGGCAGAAATTACATTTTACACCGAGGGCTGCTTTGAAGCCACCCATCACCTTATCGAGATCTTCGTGGCTGATGTCCTTGGGCAGGACCTTGAGATTCCTTTTTGGTTTCTCATCCAAAGGTTTGGTAGCGGCCATGCCTACTACCATGAAAGCGATAAGCGACAGGACAATAGCAATTTTTTTGTAATGCAACATGTTTTGTTGTTTTGTGCCCGAATTTAATGAAACAGGATTAATTAATCGTTAAAGTGGGTTGCGAATTTTAAAAAAAGACTCTCTGGCGGCCCTTTTCTTACCTTTGCAACCATTATGCAGCAGGAAGGAAAGGACGTATTAACGAAAGGGCGTATCGTGTTGATGGCTGTATGCACGGGATTGATCGTGGCGAATATTTATTATTGTCAACCCCTGATCATCCTGATCAGTAAGGATTTCGGAATAGCGGAAAGCAGGGCGGGAGTCGTCACTTTTCTTACACAGGTGGGGTATGCGATCGGGCTTTTGTTTTTTGTTCCGCTGGGCGATAAACTAGAAAAGAAGGCCCAGATCTGCTGGATGACGGGTTTCGCAGTATTGGCCCTCGTTTCCGCTGCTCTTTCTCCCAACTTGGTTAGCCTGGAGATCGCAAGCATACTGATCGGCGCCAGCTCCGTAGTGCCGCAATTGATCCTACCCCTGGCCGCGCAGCTGGCGTCCCCGGCAAGAACCGGGAAAGTCATCGGCGCCATCATGAGCGGCCTGCTGATCGGCATTTTACTATCCCGGACCTTGAGCGGTTTTATCGGCGCCTGGCTGGGTTGGCGCGGCATGTTCTGGCTGGCGGCGGGTATCAGTTTTTTCCTGTTGCTGATCATGCGTGCCCGTTTCCCTGCGAGCAAACCGGCCTTCCGGGGATCTTACGGCTCCCTTATGTTTTCGCTCGGCACCCTGATCCGGGGACAACCCCTGTTACGGGAAGCGGCAGCTATCAACGCCCTGGCATTTGCTTCCTTCGGCATGTTCTGGACGACCATGGTATTACATTTATCGGGTCCCCCCATCCGGTTTCATAGTGACCTTATCGGGTTGTTTGGATTGGCGGCAGCGGCAGGCGCCCTGGCTGCCCCCCTGGTCGGCGGCTCGGCGGACAAGAGAAATCCAAGGATCCCCATCGGATACGGTATT
>PLXD01000014.1 GCA_003151295.1 Chitinophagaceae bacterium
AATTGTATTAGAGTCTAAAGGGCGGGCGGACAATAAGTTGCCAATTTCAACAGCAATCATTAAATTGCCTGTCAATGCACATGATGGAGGAAAGAAAGATATTAGTGGTTGAAGACGAAAAAAAGATCGCCGATACACTGCATATGGGCCTCACGGAAAATGGCTTCTATGTCGAAGTGGCTTATGACGGCAAGATCGGCTACCAGTTATTAACGTCCCATAAATTCGATCTCGTTATTCTTGATATCAACCTGCCGGGTATGAACGGATATGACCTCTGTAAGGCCATCCGCTACCGGAACCAGCACATGTTCGTCATTATGCTTACTTCCATGAGCGCCCTGGAAAATAAGATAGAAGGCTATGACGCGGGCGCAGATGACTACATCGTGAAACCCTTCGAGTTCCGGGAACTCCTCCTGAAGATAAGGGCCCTCCTCAAACGCACCCCGGGAGAGTCCATGCCGGTCGGAAATGTCTTAAAAGCAGCCGACCTGGAAATGAACCTCGATAATAAAGAAGTGTACCGGTCCGGTAAGAAGATCAAGCTCACCGCAAAAGAATTTCAATTGCTGGAATACCTGCTCCGCAATAAGAACAGGGTCGTCTCGAGGGCTGACCTGGCTATCAATGTCTGGGATGTCGACTTCAATACCAATACCAATGTGATTGATGTATACATCAGTTATGTCCGCAATAAGGTGGACCGGGATTTCGAGCATAAGCTCATCCAGACCCATGTAGGGATGGGCTATATCTTAAAAGAAAACGGGAGTTAATGCCTGTCAAGATCCGCATAATGCTATTGTTTACCCTGCTGGTAGTGTGTATACTCACACTGGTCTGTGGTTCCGTCTATTACTTTTCTTATACCAATAGGATAAAGGACATTCAGACGAGGTTGATAAACCGGGCGATCACCACAGGCAGGTTGCTGAGCCAGCGTGGCGTATTCGATCAGAAGCTCATCCGGAAAATAGACGCTTCCACCTCGGTGGCCATGCGGGATAAAGTCGTGGAAGCTTATGATTCGCTGGACAGAAAGATTTACTCCTGTAGCGACAACATATACGATACGATCCGCGTGGGTAAGGCAGTCATCGACGGAGCACGAGCCAAGGGAAGGACCTACTTTACAACGGCCAGTAAGGATGCGATAGCCTATTACTACAAAGATGAGAACAACCGGCTGGTCATTATCGCCGGGGCCTATGACGAGGCCGGAAACGAAAAGTTGCAGCACCTGAGATTGGTGTTGTCGTTGAGCTTTATTGGAGGAATACTTATCTCCGTTATCGGAGGCTACCTGTTCTCCATCAGCCTCCTCCGTCCGCTGCGCAGGATTACCGATGAAGTAAAAGAGATCTCGGCCCGTAATCTTGCCAGGAGGATTCGTCCTGCCAACGGCAACCAGAAAGATGAATGGTATTATCACTCCGATACGCTCAATCAATTGCTCAACCGTCTGCAGGAGAGCTTCGAGATACAGGGTCGGTTTATTTCCAATGCCTCCCATGAACTTTCGACACCCCTTACCTCTATTTCCAGCCAGTTGGAAGTATCCCTGCAAAGGATGAGAAGCATAGAGGACTACCGGAAAGTGATCCAATCCGTTTACCAGGACGTGCAGGAGTTGAATAAGTTGACACAGACCCTGCTGGAATTCGCCAGGGCCTCCGGTACGGCCAGCGGCCTGGAGATCGATCTGATCCGTATCGATGAGATACTGTTGCGGCTGCCCGGCGAAATATCCAAAACGGACTCTTCTTCTTCCGTTACCCTTGATTTCGATCAATTGCCAGTGCTGGAAGAAGAATTGCTGGTCTTTGGCAATGAAGAGCTTCTGTTCACCGCGATTAAAAATGTGGTTTTCAACGCTTGTAAATATTCGGATGACCATCATGCGACGATACGGCTGGCCGTGCAAGAAAAAGAAATAAAAATTACCGTTGAAGATAAAGGAAAAGGAATACCCGAAACGGATTGGGAAAACATATTTCAGCCTTTCTACCGGGCCGATGAAGGACACTCCATACCCGGCTTCGGATTGGGCCTGTCCCTGGCTAAACGCATCATAAAATTACATAAAGGCGGGATCTCCGTCAGCTCTGTTGTGGGAAAAGGATCTGTTTTCCTGATCCAACTTCCCAACGCCGGCAATTTAAAGTGACACGTACCTGGCTCTACATCATCCTTTTGGCTATTTCTAATCAAATTCTAATCCCAGATTAAGCTAGTATTAATATCGCCGTATGAAATTGTATGCCTATACCCTTTCCGTTAAGGTATGATTAATAATAGCTAATATTTCACAATTAAAATCACTTCTGTATGCGTATTAAACACATCGCATTGATCGGTCTCTTACCGGTTATGCTTTATTCTTGTGCCGCCAGTAAAAAATTGAAATCCCTACAGTCAAAGTATGACAGTCTCAACAAAGCCTACTCC
Organism: Chitinophagaceae bacterium; assembly: GCA_003151295.1. Taxonomy (GTDB): domain Bacteria; phylum Bacteroidota; class Bacteroidia; order Chitinophagales; family Chitinophagaceae; genus Puia. The sequence continues at coordinate 2,452 of PLXD01000014.1, forward strand.
TCTTTACAGAATGACCTGAAAAATTGTAATTCCCGTACTGCCGATCTCACCGCGAAAAAATCTTCCTGCGATGCACAATTGGATGCGCTAAACAAGCAGATCGCTTTCCTGAAAAATAACAATACGCAGGCATTAAAGCAACTGGAAGATATGTCTGTAATCTCCAGCACTCAGGCGGAAAGCATAAAGAAATCACTGGACAATCTCGGTGCAAAAGACGCCTATATCCAGACCCTGCAGCAGGCTATGGCGCATAAGGATTCCCTGAATATGGCCCTGGTCAACAACCTCAAAGGCGCAATCGGTGACTTGAACGATCAGGATATCAATATCAAGGTGGATAAAGGCGTTGTATATATCGACATCTCCGACAAGCTATTGTTCAATAGCGGGAAGTACGAAGTGACGCCGAAGGCCAGGGAAGTGCTGGGAAAAGTAGCCAAAGTATTGAAGAACCAGCCGGATATAGAATTCATGGTGGAAGGCCATACGGATAGCCGGCCTTATAGAAGGGGAGTGTTGCTTGACAACTGGGACCTGAGCGTGAAGAGGGCTACTGCGGTGGTGCGTATTCTCAAGAAGAAATATGNNAAATCCTGCGCATATAGCCGCCGCCGGCAGGGGAGAATATATACCTGTAGCATCTAACGATACGGACGAAGGTCGCGCCGCCAATCGTCGCACCCGGATTGTCATTCTGCCTCAGCTGGATCAATTCTTTAAGTTATTGGAAGCAAAAAAGTGAAAATGGGGGTTCATTCACAGGAGGCTCTCCACCAATCGGTGGGGGCCTCTTTTGTTATAAGGGGGATTCCCCAATTCTTTTGGGTACATCAGCGGCCTGTCTTCCAGGCCATAGGGGGATTGAAGCATAATTGAAGAGTTACTCAATTCACCAGGTACATCCTGGTCGCCGAGTTGACATACTCCGTCGGTTCAAAGGCAGCATCAAATGTATCCTTCAACGCATTCAGCTTGACTTCCAGCTCCTGTACCTTTAACCCGATCTCAGGATCCTTATGGTATTTGGCGATCAGCTCATCATATTTGGACATGATCCCCCGGATCTCGAACGTGATCTCGCCAAAACGGATCTTTAGGGATTGTACATCCATCAGTTCATAATAGATCGGCTGCTTCCAGGTCTTGACATCGGCGGCCTTCCGGTCGGCTATCAGGGCAGAGGCGGTCTTCCGGATTTCCGTCAGGAACTGGTATCTTTTTTCCGCATCGGTCTCTCTGGCGAACCGAGGGGCATATTCCTCCGGCTTAACCTTTAAAAGCGCCAGGTTCTGATTCAGGATCGTATCATAATGGATCTGTAATTTTCCCAGCTCGTTGGTGGCGAACTCCCATTGCTGCTCTACCAAATCCTTGTCATAATCGAACTGGCTCAGCTTTGCTGTCAATAGGAACATTTTCTGGCTTTGNNAGTGATAAAAGAATTGATGCCCAGGAAAAGAGCCTGGGAAACGGGACCTGCGATGGGAGTGGCGCTGGTCAGGTTGCCTGTTATCTGGACCATCTCGCTCAACACATTCAGCGCAGGATCTTTATCCTTCTCCTTTTCTATGAACGCGTAAAATTTCTTATACCAGTCCTGGTAACCGGGATACTTCATGGGATCGGCCGTCTCATTCAGCGTAGAAAAAAAGCTTTTGACGCCATTGAACAGCAACAGCGGCTTGATTTCCTTATCCATTGATACAAGGTTGATGATAGCGGACTGGTAATTGGCCTGGTATACATACAGCTCATTTTCATCAATAGCCTGCTGTTTCTTTTCCAGGGCCTGGACACGTTCCAGTAATTTATCCGCCTTTTCCCGCGCATCCCTGGACGCCGCGATCTCCATGTCGAGGGAATCCACTTTGTGGTCCAGCTTGGTCAGCGTCTGATCGATACTTTTTGTTTTCTTGACTAAATTGTCCTGGATATCGCTCAATACTTTGTTCTTGATGTTCTTATCGGAGGACAATGAGGTGTCGGCTGTCTGGGCAAAGGAAGAAGAAAAGTACAGGATGCTGGACAGGATGAAAATAAAATTTTTCAATTGATTTGATTTTGAGGAATAATACAGTTTTAATACAAATGGAGTCTTTTCCCGGTTAGCGGGATAAACATATCTTCCGGGACTTAAAATGGACTTAAAATAGAATTAGAATTCCATTAGAAAACAGGTCCGGGATAAGAATTGGAATTGGACAGGATCATATGGTCATAGAATTGCCTATTACAAGGATTAACGGTCCTTTAGCAGCTGACCGTCCTGGTTAAAGAAGAGAATTTTTCGCCTCAAATCATCTTCCGTTACCACAATCAAACTCTTCACTTATGCGAGAGGAGGCCATATAATGGCTTTAAGAAAAGACCGGCATAACTAAACTGATTTCTTCTTTTGAAAATCGGCTTAAATAAAGTTTCAACTTCCCCGGTAAACCCTGCCTGCACATCCGTTTTTATGGACAATATTCGGCAACCTGATTTTTGAGCGAGCAATCTCGCTGAGATATTTTTTCCGAATGAAAACCATTTCCTTTTCTGCCGGCAAGCCATAATAATCAGGCTGGCCTGCTCCTTTTGAGTTGTCAAAAGGACTAAGGACTGCAATGAAATGCCTTGTCTTATATGTATCTTCCCGGCTATGCCGCGGCCATTGCATTCAATAATGCTTTTCCAATGCATTAAATTTAGCAAAGCTTTCACATATCCGTCGAGGTCATTATCCAGCATTCCTCCATACGCAGATGCCGACTTATCGCTCCTAATAAGGTTCCATGAACGCACCAAATGAACGAGGTGAATGGTGGTTCGCCAGGGCTTAGCCAGCTCCATCGCTCTGACTATGGCCTTTTCCGTATTGAGGAATTGATCGACGGGAATCACGATGTTATCATAACAGGTATTCATAATTCTTGCATTTTAAGATTACAATTAAATGTATAAGTCTCTTCACTAGCGTCTCGTTTAAACTACCAGATTTTCAATTGATTATATAAAAGTATTTATGTAAAAAAAGCATAGTGCAGGTATGTTGCGGTCACCAATAAAATGGGCCGCCATAATTTTAATGAGCGATAACTTTGTGTTTCGCAATTTTTTAAAATTAAAACTCTACACTATGCCCAGCACAAAATTGCAAAATTCTTCTGACTTTGGAGGCCAAATATTTTATATTGGGATCGATGTTCATAAAAACGCCTGGTCGGTTACGGTTCGGTCTTTAAACCTTCATCTGGAACATTTTTCACAACCTCCATCGGCGAAGATTCTAATAAACCATTTGCACAAGAAATATCCAGGAGGGGAATATTATTCGGCCTATGAAGCCGGCTTTTGCGGGACAGGTATTCATGATGAGCTCTGTAGAGGGGGAGTTCATAATATCATTGTCCATGCAGCAGATATCCCCTTTACAGATAAACAAAATAAAAATAAGACAGACGTCCGCGACAGCCGGTCAATAGCCTTTCACCTGGAGAGGGGTAATTTGCATGGAATCTATATTATGCCCATAGGCCAGCAGGAATTAAGATCCTTATTTCGTTTGCGCCAGGCCAAAGTAAGAGACCTGACGCGGACAAGCAACCGGTTAAAGAGTTTTCTAGTATACTTTGGAGTAGGGTTCAGTCTGGCTTTTGAAGGGAAGGAATATATATCCTCGAAAGTACTGACCTGGTTAAGCCAGTTGGAACTGGCCAGCGAAGCGGGAAAGATATCTTTGAAAAGATACATGGATGATCTAATATATCATCGCGGACAGCTATTAGAAATAACGAAGGCATTGAGAAAACAAATACAAGCTAGGTATCGTGAACCTTATGAATGCCTACTGAGTGTACCTGGGATAGGATCCATCACTGCTATTGCATTATTGGCTGAGATCGGAGACTTTAATCGCTTTGATAGCCAGGCCGAATATTGCAGCTTTTTAGGCTTGATACCCTGGGAAGACAGTAGCGGGGACAGCATTTATACCAAGGGTGTGCAACCACGCTGTAATAAACATTTGCGGCCGTTGATCGTGGAGGCATCCTGGACAGCTATTAGGAGGCAGCCGCTTCTGCTTAAATATTATCGCAGGCATGCCATCAAAAACAGCAAACATGCCATTATAAAAGTTGCTCGTAAACTGGCATTGATTGCTAAAGGCGTTGTTCAGAAATTGCAGAAGTACCAACCTGATTATTATCCAATAATGGGGAAAATAAAATCGATGGCCTGATTAAATTTTAGCAAACTCATTTTATTAACGGTGCGTCATTCGAATAAAACTTGAAAATAAAAAGGAGGAGAGCGCATTCAAAGAACGGTTACATTGATAACATAAATAAAGTAGGCGCACCTCCTTTCAAACTTATACAAATAGTGGCGGCTTCCGGGTACGGAATGACCGCAAATAGCAGTTGAAGATTTTTTGATGACTCGCTGATAAAAAAATAACTTTATGTAAATATCAACTGACAAAATATTTTTAGTTTTATAGGGTCAGGATATTTTTAGATCATCTTCTAAAATACCTCACTCCTTTTTTACATAGCAGTTCTTTGACATCTTGATCGCTTTGTTTCTTAAGTAACTGATTTATTGGGGTTTTGTCTAACAATGAACTACCTAAAATCTGTAAAACCTCATAGGTTGAATGTCCTGTTTTTAGCCGCTGCCGAATGATAGCAACAAGGGTATAGGTAATAACAGCAATATACACCTGTGTTTTGACAGCATTTTCGGTTGTTCCCCAGAAGGATTTTATTTTAAGGTGTTGTTTTATCCATTTGAAAAACAATTCCACTTTCCATCTATGTTTGTAGAGAGAGGCAATTTCTTCTGGTGCCAGATTCAGGTTATTGGTTAAAAAGATGAAGGTTCTGTTTTGTTCTTCATCATGGAATTTTATTCGCCTGATCTTTTCAGGATAATCTTTAGCGGAATAAAAACCCTTAAGCTCTCCTGTTTGGTCACATTGCACTCCTGTTTTTTTATTCACCCTGGCGGAATACTGCCTCTTAAATTTAAGGTTGGTCTTCGCCCGGATGACAAAAAACGACTTTGATTCATGAATGATGAAAAGTCGCCCAAAATCAAGGTAGGCCTTGTCAAAGACGTAAAAGCTGCCCGGTTCGTATACTATTTGATCCATTGCCCGGACGTCGTGCACAGATGCAGCGGTTAAATGCATAAACACAGGAATCGAAGTTCGGACGTCGTACTGGGTATGCAATTTAACGGCTCCTTTAGCCCTTCGAAAAGTAGCCCAACAAAATACGTTTAGACATAGATCGATAGTTGTAGAGTCAAAAGCATAAACAGAATTTGAAAATGAGAATTGAGTTGTATCATCTGACATGCAGACCTTTCTTGCTTCTGCAATTAGATGATAAGAAAAATCTTGGAAAATCCTCCAATCGCGATTTGCATTCGATTTTCCGAGGTTCGCCTTTGAAACTCCTTTTCCAAATCCAAGATGATATGCCTTTGGAGAGTGTGCATTGACCGTAAGTACCAGATCACTCAGGCTATCTCTATTGCTCAGTTGACCGTACATCATGCACAGCATTTGGTTCCAGCAGGTAAAATGTCTGACACGATGGTCGCCATTGTAGCGGCTAACTATGGTATCAAAAGTTCGCTGAGGAAGAAATGAAACTATCTGTGCGAAGACGTATTTACCCTGATTCATAAACTCCCTGATTTTCA
>PLXD01000225.1 GCA_003151295.1 Chitinophagaceae bacterium
CGGAATCTACCGCAGGTCCGTTTCCGACTGAGTCTACTACGACATAGGTGCCTTTGGCTGTCTTTTTTGCATCGATCTTGTTGCTGGCCAGATAAGATTCGACAGCGGTCACTTCCCTGTCTTTTTCTTTGGCGGTTTCAGCTTTTCTGTCGGCATTAACAAGATCTTCCGAAGTGAATAAATCTGTGACTTTTAAGAAAGTAGTGATCTTATCTTTCTTTTTAATGAACGGAGGTAACGTACCGTATTTCCGCTGGAGCGTATCGGCCAATTGAACGATTACGACGCTATCTCCTTTGCGGAGAAGGGGGAAAACTTCAACGACGCTGTAATCCGGCTTTGCGCTATCTACCTTGACATAAGCAGGCATCCCATTTTCCGAGCTGCCTAACGTGGAGTCCCGGAGTTTCTGAGAAAAAGTTAATTTAAGGAACTGGCCTCTTTTGACCACGTCTCCCTTGCCATCTGAAATGATCTTGTATTGCAAACCACTCTTTGTTTTTTTAAACCCCTGATTATTACAGGACACTGCAGCAAACAAGGCAATGGCGACAAACAAATACGACGAGATGTTTTTCATTATTATAATTATTGTAGTTGTGACGAATTTTCTTTGATGGCAGCCATAAAGCGCTGCACCGTTTGTTCAAGGTTATCGCCGCTGCGCCCGCCGGCCGCGTTGATATGACCACCGCCTTCAAAATATTTCCTGGCAAAGGCATTGACGTCAAAATCGCCTTTGCTGCGGAAGGAGCATTTCACTTCTTCATCCCTGTCGATGATAAGGGCCGCCATTTTTATACCCTGGATGGTCAGCGGGTAATTGACAAGCCCTTCCGTATCTCCGGTTTTGATCTCAAACCTTACCAAATCCTTCCATGGGATGGAGATCAGGGCCGTATTGTACTCGTAGAATATGTCCATCTTATGCTCAAGGACATAGCCCGTAAAACGCAGCCGGTTCTCCAGGAAATTATCGAAAAGGTTCTCATGGATCTTCGAATGATTCAGACCGGTATCTTTCAGGACGGCTACCATTCTGTGTACGGAGGCCGTAGCAGCGGGAAAGCGGAAAGAGCCGGTATCCGTCATCACACCTGCATACAGGCAGGCGGCTACCTCGCGGTTGATCTTATCAGCATGGCCCGACCCGACAATCAGGTCATAGACCATTTCACTGGTGGAACTTTTGGATGTATCGCTCGCCCCATAGGTAAAATTCGCGGATTCGGGTTCCTGGTGGTGATCGATCAGGATTTTTATGCAGGATAATTTCTTCAGTTTACCGGCCATGCTGCGGGTCCGTAATAAAGTATTGAAATCCAGGCAAAACAACCATTCGGCCTGATCCAGCGCTGCATTCCCCTTTTCAGGGTTATACTCATAGTCGATCACTTCATGGCAAGCCGGCATCCATTTAAGCCATTCGGCCCATTTGGTAGGTGAAATGACGGTGACGGAATGTCCAAACCGGATAAGAAAATGATAAAGCCCCAAGGCAGATCCCATGGCGTCCGCATCAGGTTTCTGATGCATAGTGATCACCACTTTCCTGGGTGTGGCCAACATGGGGTATATATCCTGAATTTGTTTCATACGTTAATTCCCGCCTTCCGGGTTATCCGGGGATTGTAATAAATCCTGCAAAGCGGCTGCAAAGTTGCAGAATAAAAATTCAAATCCCAAGTTTTACTTGGGGTCCGGGGTGTTTATGCTACCTTTGCCTGCCCAAAAAATGAGAAATATGAGCAATCGCACTTTTACCATGATCAAGCCGGATGCGTTTTCGAAAGGACATTCAGGCGCAATAATCGATCAGATCGTCAAGGACGGTTTCCGGATTGTAGCCCTGAAGCTGACGAAATTGTCAAGAGAGAAGGCAGGAGAATTTTACGAAGTACACAAGGAAAGACCCTTTTATGGGGAACTGGTTGATTTTATGAGTAGCGGTCCGATTATCGCTGCCATACTGGAAAAAGGCAATGCAGTAGCCGATTTTCGTAAGCTGATCGGAGCAACGGACCCGGCGAAGGCCGATGCCGGTACCATCCGTAAATTATATGCAGCTTCCTTAGGAGAGAACGCCATTCATGGAAGCGATAGCGATGAGAATGCAAAAATAGAAGGAGATTTCTTTTTTAGCGGACTCGAAAGATACTAGGGGGAGGGGTATAAGGCAAAAAAAAATATCTTAATTTTTCAACGGTTCGACCTTATACCCCGATTTTTTCAAAAGGCTGATCAAACCCAGGTCACCCGGAAGATGGGCGGCTCCTACGGCCACTATGAGGGATTTAGCAGATAATAAAGAACCAAGGGCCTTTACCCATTTGCGGTTTCTGTCATACAATAAAAGGTCCATATAGCCGTCCATGCCGGGATCCTCCTTACGGCTCATTTCATCGATCTTATCAAGGTCCTGCCGCTTATATACTGCGACCAGGGAATCGGTGTTCTTTTTGTGCTGGTCCAGGCTGTCGATACTTTCTATCAGTTCTCGGGCCTGCTTCTCATAGGGTATGCTATCGAACAGACCGGCCTGGAATTCTGCCGTTTCGAATCCATTGATCTTCTTATCGTGTACGCGAGCTTCCTTCATGATCACAAATTCCATTCCATCGGTTGCTTTACAATTCATATTATCCTCTTCGATAAGGCTGCTTATAAGCAGCGGTTTAAGCCTCTCCAGCATGCCAAAAGGAAGTTTGGAGCCATGGGTTGTAAAGTACTTCTTCACTTTCAGGTAATCGCTGTCATTAAGGAGGTCTGAAAGCTTCCTGCTATCATTCATCCGCATGTATTTCAGCGAATTGATGATGCCATTGATATCAACGAGATTGATCTCAAAATACACCTCGTCACATTCGGCAATCACATTCTTGAAGCGTTCGCTCAGCATGGCATCGTCTTCGCAGAGCACATGCATGGTCCCAAAAAGATAAGAAGGCTTTTTAAGCCCGTTGCCTGTGATCTTCCATAATAAAGTATGGGCTGCAGGCTGGGTATGGGTTGCAGGCTGGGAAAAGACCAGGCCTGCCGTGAAGAGGGAAACACATAATAGGAATATCTTCTTCATACTATCATTTAATGATTTACGCTATTCCTCCGGGCTGACTTCCGCTATAGCCTCTTCTCCGTATACCTGGCTTTTAAATCGCAGGGAGGGAGAAGACAGGAAGGCCCCGATTCCCAGGTCCTGCCATTTGCCATCGACGGATCTGATGGTCGCATCGTCTGCCACGATGATATTGGGCCAGTCCCGCTGAAAATTATCGAACTCCTTTGTTTTCCGGGTGCCATCCAATCCCAAACAGACGAATTTTTTATGGGGATCGATATGCGATCTTTTTTGTGCCAGCAGGTTGTCCCTCCGGGGATCCAGGTTGTTGCAGAATCTCCACAAGGCTACGGGAAGATCCCCGGCGTCTACGGTGTGTTCGACATACAAGATCATTTTAATCCCTTCGACCTCTTCCAGTCCGCAAAGCGTTTCATGCAATTCTTTTATATGTCCTACCCTGTTCTTTCTGACAGACAGAAGCAGGCAGGGGATCTGTTGGCTCAAAAGGGATAAGTTCACTTTTTCGATCTCGGGGAACCTGGTTTTCAACAAATCTCCGGTAAGCCGGTCGTAGTGGTTAGCCATCAACTGATATTGGTGGCTGTCAATCTCTTCTTCCGCTTTGTACGTGCCGTCGATGCACATTTTGCCTCCGAATCCCAGCTTGCTGCAACTATGGTCCAGCACGTCCATCGGTCCTTGCGAGAAATATACGTCAGTGGCTGGGTTCAGATTACGAAAAACATATTGAGCGAGTGCCCGGTAATCCTGTATCCGGACAGGTTCATCCGCTATCACCAGTATCTTATTGAACATCATCTGGCCCGCCCCCCACATGGCATTCATCACTTTTTGCCCCTGCCCGGCGTATTCTTTCCTGATTTGAGCGATGACCAGGTTATGAAAGACGCCTTCTACCGGCATATCCATATCGAGGATTTCCGGTACCATGGTCATCTTGATAGGCGCCAGGAAGATCCTTTCCGTAGCCTTGCCCAGCCAGGCGTCTTCCTGGGGAGGGATACCTACTATTGTTGCGGGGTAAACGGCGTTCCTGCGGTGGGTAATGGCGGTAACATGAAATTTCGGGTACCAATCCGGCAGGGAATAATAGCCCGTATGGTCGCCGAAAGGGCCTTCCCATACAAGGTCTTCAGCCGGATCTACATATCCTTCTATAATAAAATCCGCGTCTGCCGGTACTTCGATCGACGGCTGGGTGATACACTTCACCAATTCCACTTTCTTTTTGCGCAGGAAGCCGGCCAGCATATATTCATCCACATTCTCCGGCAACGGAGCCGTAGCGCTGTATGCGTATACCGGATCACCGCCCAGGGCAACGGCGACGGGCATTCTCAATCCGGCTTTTTTATATTCATTAAAATGACGGGCGCTGACCTTATGTTTATGCCAATGCATACCGGTCATCGTGGGACTGAAGATCTGCATGCGATACATGCCTACGTTACGAATTCCGTTGTTAGGATCTTTTGTATGGATAATAGGCAGGGTTATAAACGGTCCGCCGTCTTTAGGCCAGCAGGTAATAACAGGAAGGCGGGTAAGATCAGGATTTGACATTACGACCTCCTGGCATTCCCCTCTCCCGCTCTTCACCCGGGGCATCCAGCTTGCAAACTGGCTTAATTTAGGCAGGAGCTTCAGCTTTTCCACCATACTTTCTTTGGGGGCTGACAGTAATTTAAACCGACTTTCAATTTCCCCTGTTATATCGTCTAGCTGCTTGACGCCGAGGGCCATGCACATTCTTTTCTCGCTGCCGTAGGCGTTCATCAACACGGGAAAATCATATCCCGTATTCTCGAAAAGAAGGGCTTTGCCGCCATTCCCGCTCTTGCTGATACGGTCGGTGATCTCTGCTATTTCCAGTCGTGGATCGACATAGGACTTAATCCTTATGAGTTCTCCGGCTAGTTCTAAAGCGTTGATAAATTCCTGTTGGTTCCGATAGGCCATCCTTGTATTTTAGTTGCAAAAATAGAACACAAAGCAAAAGGAATATGTTTGGCAGGGATAAAGTTTTTCAGCGATCCATTAAGTTTTCCCGGGATCAATAGACTTTTTTCGGGCAATCCATGATTCCATACCCTCTGTGGTGGTGTTTTTCATTGGAATCATTGAGGGCTATACTCACTTTAATTCCGGAGAAATAATACCAATCCTTGGATTTGGCGTCTCCACGCAGCGAGCCGGTAGCCGGATAGTTCGGATCGCCACCTTTTATCTGACCTCCCCGATAGGCCATTTCCACCGCGAGGGGGCCTTTGTCAGCCAGCAGGATAGCCGGGTCTATATATTTGCCGCTAACATCATCCAGGTAATCGGTAAACAATTTCCGGAAGCCTATCTCATAGGCCAATACCACCTTATTTGTTATGCGGAATTTAATACCTCCCCCGAATGGAATGGCTAATTGGGTGAGGCTATAAGGTTTGATGCGGGGATATTGAGGCAGACCTTCACCTTCCGTGCTCAAGGGCTTCAGGTATACCTTATTCCCCAGCGTATCGTAGGCGTAGGGGTTGAAATGATAAACAGCC
>PLXD01000366.1 GCA_003151295.1 Chitinophagaceae bacterium
CCCGGCGACGATCCGCTGGCTGTCGAGCTGATTCGCCAATACTTGGCCTTGGAAATCTTTCAGTAGGGGGCTGTTTTGCAGGGCCTGGCTTAGATAATAGTCCAGGCTATTATTCTGGGCTCTCGTTGCATATACGAGACAGATCAAGATAAATAATAAAATATAGCGTTTCATACGGAAATATGACTTTTCATACCCGGCAAACCTATATAGCCATTCTGGAGGAATTCTGAAGCAGTCCGGAATCCATTCCTTCTATTCTCCCTTCCAGTTTGAATTGGTTCTTTTTTAATTCCTGTGAATATTGCCTTATCAATTAACTGTCAGGTTTGAAATCAACCGTGACAGAATGCCTGTCATGATTTTGGTGATAGGACAGGCCGAAATGATAGTTGTCACAGATCTGCCTCACAATGGAAAGGCCCAGGCCTGTTCCTCCGGAATGATTGTTCTTCACGAACCTGTCAAAAATGGTGGTGGAGTCGAAAAGGAGAGCGGGGCCGGTATTGCTGACGGTGAGACGGCCGGTTTCCACTCGAATATCTATACTACCCCCTTCCTTATTATACCGTATGGCATTGCTAAGCAAATTATTCAACAGGATATCTGCTAAGTAGCTGTTCATCTCTACAACCAGCCCGGTCGTCTCCGTGGTGACCTGCAGGCCACCTGAAGCGATCAATTCTTCAAATTGAAGTAATTTCCTGTCTACCAGGTCGCCGATCGATAAATTATCCAAATGAGCAAACTGGTTGTTCTCGATTTTTGTGAGCAGGAGTAAGGATTGGTTTAACTGCCTGAGCCTTCCGACAGCGTCATACATATCCTGTAATTGGCGCGTCTGTCTTTCATCCAGGGAATGACCCTGGATCAGCAGNNAGCATTGTCGGCAAAATTTTTCAGCATCTCATAATCTTTCAGGATTTTAGCCGTCATCTGTCCTACGGCGTTGTCCAGGTCGCTGAACTCATCGATACCGGTATCCTGGCCGTCGACCCGTTGCCTGCTGGAAAGATTGAATTGCTTTATAGATTCCAGCGTATGATAAAAAGGCCGCCATATCTTTCTTAACAGGAAACGGTTGGTGAGCAATACGATCAGCAGCAACAACAGGATCACCGCCAACGTGATCATCACGATCAGGGCCAGCAGGTCCTCCGTCTCTTCTTCCGACTTGGAGACGGAGGCGGTGTAGTACCGTCCCTGAACTTCCAGGGGGAAAACCAGTTGCCGGAAAGGCTTATACATCCGGGCATCCTGCGAATAGCTGTGGGTATCGATGAATTTCCGAAGTGTTTTTGTTTCCGATGGGGTAAACTGTATTTGCTGATCCCTGTAATTGGACGGTTCCGGCAGGACGCCCCTTGTTCTTACATGATCCAATATCTCCGCTTCTTCGACCTTTAGCGTGTCGTCCAGTTGGCGGATCAGGACGTATCGTATGATGAAATAATAGCAAATGCCTCCCAGCAGCAGCACCAGGATCGACGCCACCAGGTTCACCCTGCTATATTTTGTAAATAGTTTCATCCGCTAATTTTGTCATGGACGATTCATACTTAAAAACTAAACTTATACCCCATCCCATAGACCGATTGGATATAATCCCCGCAACCGGCTTCCATCAGCTTGCGGCGGAGGTTCTTGATATGCGTGTAAATGAAGTCATAGTTGGCCGCTCCGCCCATTTCGTCTCCCCATAGATGTTCTGCGATCGCATTTTTGGAGACGACCCTGCCTTTGTTATAGGCAAAATATAAAAGCAACTGGTATTCCTTACGGGTCAATTCCACCGGATGACCGGAGACCTCCACCGACCGGGCCTGGGTGTCGATGCTGAGCTCGGCCAGGCGGATCAGGTTATTGCCGGCAGAGTTCTTTCGACGGATGATGGCGCTTACCCGGGCTCCCAGTTCCGACAAATGAAAGGGCTTTGGCAGGTAATCGTCTGCTCCCAGCTGTAGCCCTGCGACCTTGTCTTCCAGGGAATTCCTGGCTGAAATGATCAGCACCCCATCCGTTTTATTATTGGATTTTAGCTCTCGCAGCAGGTCCATCCCATTCACATCCTGTAAATTGATATCCAGCAGGATACAGTCATAATCGAATAATTCGATCTTTTCTATAGCACTGGCGTATCCGCTGGCCGAATCGCATATATAACTTTCCTGCTTCAGGTAAGACAATATGCTGTCGCACAATATTTTTTCATCTTCCACAATGAGTAGCTTCATCCTTATAAATTTTCTCCCGGCGACCGGGAACTTATCCGCTAAATACCGCCGATGCGATCCAATGGCGTATCTTGCGGTCTAATTGCTTGTATTTAGGCTATAAATGTAAGAAGCCAAGCTCACCAAGGGATATTTTTCCACAGAAAAGGTCGGAATGTGCAAATTTTCAAGGCCCAAAGCCCGGATTCTGATTATTTATTGATACCTTTGCAAGCTCTTTAAAAAGCACTCATGAGCACCCGAAGGGAATATGAAATAGCGTTTGTGGGTCTAAAGCCTGGTATTCATGAGTTTAGCTACCGGATTACGGATAAGTTCTTTGAGGCATACCAGCAGCAGGATTTTCGCCATTGCGAAGCCAATGTAAAGCTATTCCTGGATAAGAAGAATGGTTTTATGTTGCTGAAATTCGAAGTCGGCGGAAAGATAGAGATTGCCTGTGATCGTTGCGGCAATACCCTGCCCCTGGAGCTTTGGGATGAATTCAATATCCTGGTAAAACTGGCGGAAGAGCCGGATATCATGAACCATCAGGAAGAAGACCCGGATGTATATTATATATCGAAGGGAGAGAGCCACCTGCATGTATCGGATTGGATCTATGAATTCATCTACCTCAGCATTCCAATGCAGCGCATGTGCAAGGAAGAAGAGATAGGAGGTCCCTGGTGCAATAAAGAGGTGCTGGAAACGCTGAAAAAAATGGATATAGAGAAGAGCAAGCCGGTCAATCCCGTTTGGAAAGGCCTGGAGAAATTTAAAGATCTCGGCAAGCAGTAGTTGCCTGTTTAGAATAGTGGTTTTTTTGTAGAAAAGCTTATTTATAATTATCTGGATATTTAAAATTGAAGTGATATGCCAAATCCGAAACGGAGACATTCCCAGCAGCGCAGCGCGAAAAGAAGAACACATTATAAGGCTGAGAAAATAACCTTAAGCAAGGACAGCACTACCGGTGAAATACATGTTCGCCACCGTGCGCATGTGAGTGAAGGTAAATTGTTTTACAAAGGAAAAGTAGTGGCCGAAACAGCCCCTATCAAGTAATTTGACAGTTTATTCTCACTTTAGTTTATTCTAAATGAATATCGGCTTAGACATGAT
>PLXD01000355.1 GCA_003151295.1 Chitinophagaceae bacterium
CCCAGGCCGTTGCAGGATCCCTTTCCGATCTGGATAGGCGTGGGCGGTACGCCCGAATCCTTTGTCCGTGCCGGGCGGCTTGGGCTGCCGCTGATGGTGGCGGTCATTGGCGGGGAGACGCACCGGTTTCGGCCCCTGGTAGACCTTTACCGGGAAGCGGGAAAAAAGGCCGGGCATCCGCCTGAACAATTAAAACTGGGATTACATTCACTGGGCTATGTGGGCAAGACAACGCAAGAAGCCGTCGATGAATTTTATCCGGGCTATGCAGCAGGCATGACGAAAATAGGAAAAGAGCGGGGATGGCCGCCGATGACACGCGCCTCTTTCGATGCGCAAAGGGGTCCGAAAGGAGCCTTACTGGTTGGAGGCCCGGAAGAAGTGGCGGAGAAAATTCTTCGGCATAGCGAGGCACTCGGCGGCATTTCAAGGCTCACCTTCCAGATGGATAGTGCCTCCCTACCCCATGAAACGCTCATGCAATCCATCGAACTGATCGGAACACGGGTAGCCCCGGTTGTTAAAAGAAATCCTGGGTTGTAATTGGTAAAACTGGTCAAGCCATTTCCAGAGCTGAAATATAAATTGCACTTACTGCAATACGCGAGTTAGCGTAATCCCTTAATAAAATTGCGAATACTATTCGGGGACGAATCGGTCAGTTTCAGTTCGAAAAAGCTTTCCACTTTATCATTCCTCATCGCTCCGCCAGTGATTTCCAGCTGGTCGATCCCGTGAAGTATGCTCAGGATCTTCTTGTCTTTGCCGGCTGGTTCCTTGCCCTTTGACATCGATTCCACAAAATGGGTCAGGGTCTTAAAATCGATCAGGATGCTGAATGGGTTGTCCTTCATCCGGTCGGTCAGGAAGTCCGTATTCCTCTTTTCCGTATTGCTGAACCAGCCATTCGACTGCTCTTTGGACCCGCTGATCACCAGGATATTGTCCTGCAGGGTGGAAGAACTCTTCAAATTCGCCAGCGGGCTACGGCGCTTGCCGGTCGCCGAATCTGTGCCAGCCGAATCAGAAATGGCTTTTACCGTTGTCGCTAATTTGTAAAATGCCGCGGGGTCCCCGATGGTCGTCACAAAATACAAAGGGAATTTAGGCTTGCCATTTTCGGCCGATAGATGGGGCTCCATGCAGACCACTTGGAAATCTCCGCTGAATGCATGCAGCAGCGTATCCAGCGGAAGGCCCTTGGCGGTCATGAAAGAATCTATCTTGTGGTGGAGACCCCCTCCTTGCGGCAGGATGTCTTTAAACATTAATGGATCGAAGCGGAGATTGATCAAGGCCAGCAAATTGCCCGGCGGTATCCTGGACTGCAGGTCCATATTCAATGGCCGGCTGTTCAGTTTCGCATACAAGGCCTTCAATACCGGAGTAGCGACGGTGTTGGACGACATCGTGATCCTGCCGGGTTCCAGGCGAATGGCTGTAAGGGTGTTGGACTTTAAAATTTTTGCGCCGGTTTGAAAATAGCGGGCTATGGGAGATTTGGCCATTAACGGATTCTTGCCCAACATGGAAAAGGCCTGCCCTTGTTCGGCCCAGATATTAACAGCCGCTCCGTCTGAAAATCCTGCCTGGAAAACAGGATCGGTGGTATAGAAAGATCCGTCAAATCCTTGTATCGCCGCGAGGCCTCGTTTAGCGGCCCCCGAAGCATAGTCCGGCGGAGTGGTTTTGGATTCTCTACCCTCTTTAAGCGGTGCTTTCACAAGGACCAGGACGGCAAGCCCCTTGCTCCAGGCAGCACCCAGCTTGCCCTTGCCTGCCAGGCGAATCTTATTTTTATTGGGAATGGAATAGACCCGCAGGCCCGCCTCCTCTTTACGCAGGGCGGCCCTGAATTTGGCGGAATCGAGCAGGTGTACGATCACGGTAGTATAACCGGCGCTGTCAAAGCCCGGGTTTTTCACGGCGATGAAAATGTCTTTGCCGATGTCGATGCCTGCCAGGGCGGGATCCCGCAGAAGGGTTGCGGCAGATGGATCGCCGGATACCAGATTCGACGGGGGCATGGTTTCCATGAGTTCCTGCCAGCTGATCTGGGTTGTAATGACCGGGAGGTTGATCTGGTATACGGTCGTAGCATCCGGAGGGATATTCCGGAACAGGGGATTATCAGGAGTCTGGGCAAAACTATGCGTGGCGGTGAGGGCCAGGCAGGATAGGTATAGTAGCAGGTGTTTTTTCATGGACGAAATATAATTATTTTTTGTTTTCCATTCAATGAATTGAACGATTTGTTGTTGATTGCCCATTAATAGTATTCCCGCCCGGCTGGTCCATTGGGATGTATTTTATCAGAGATCTTTTAGAACCGGGTCAGACATCAATTTTTCAATGATGCGGATATTGGCTTCCGCTACTTTATCAGGGAACATAATCAACTCGTTTTTTTCAAATACCTGCTTGCTCCAGGGCATGACCGGATTTCCAGGATAGGATTTCACCTGTTCGTCCAACCATTGCATGGCCTTATCCTTTTGGTTTAATTTTTTAAAGGCCCACGCAGTGATAAGGGTATTGGCAGGAATAAAATTGCGCACGGTATTATCTACCCGTGGACTGAATTGAATGATTCTTTTTAAAGCGGCACTGGCTTTTTCTCCCTGCCCCATTTCTTTATAAGAAAGATAGTCGAGCCAGTCTTCCATGCGAAGGTCAATTTCCTCATCATAAGGTTTACCCACACCCAGGTTTTCCGGCCATTGACGCGAAGCTTCCACGAAAGACAAAGCTTTCTTATAGCTTTTCTTTTGCATCTGGCTGATCGCCTGCATCAGTTTTGCCTCGCGATATAGTTCACGCCCGTTCGTTGCACCTTCAAACGGAATGATAACCAGTTTGGATAAAACGGCATCTCCCTCCGCATAACGCTTATTCAGCAATAAAGTTCTTGCATAAAGCATACCCATTATGTACTTGTCCGGATGCGCACGATAAAACGGTTCCGCTACGGAAAGGGCTTTTTCATATTGTTCCTGCTCAATATAATATTCCGACAATAATTTATGATACCGCCATTGGGCTGTATCCAAACTCAATGCTTTTTGCAAATCGGCCAGGGCCCCGGCTTCGTCCTTTCCCTTCGAAATACCCGATCGGATAATATAGAAAGGTGCAAAGTCAGGATCGTTGCCACAGGAAGCAAGCAATTTCTTGCTCTCATCAATTCGGTTACGGTCAATATAAATCAAAGCCAGCTGGTATTTCAGGAACCAATTGCTTTGCGTTTCCGGTAATTGTTCCAGCATCGCCGCTGTTTCCGAGCGGAAAAAGAAAGCCGAGCCAAGGTTAACGCCGGTAAAATCAGGTATTGTATGTTGAAAGAAAGCCAGCCAACAGGATGCTTCGGCAGAAGGAGGAGATAAGGAAAAAATATTTTCGGATTCACTCATACAACCGACTGAATAATACCATATCCCGAGCTCCGCGAAAGTTTCCGCGGGAAGTTCATTCCTAATTCCGGAAAAAAATGCTTTTTTATTTTCTACGGTCGATTGCAGGAGGTATTTCTCAAAGTAAACAAAATGATTCAGCGGATCAAGCGATAATATACTCCCGTATACTTCACGTGCTTCGGTCTCCTTATGCTGGTAGCGGAATGCAAGAGCCTGCAGGCACAGGGCAGAAATATTATACCGGTTATAATCAATTGCTTTTTCAGTATACTGAATTGCGCGGTCATATTTTTTTTCTTTCAGGTATATTGTAGCAAGGCCGGTATAAGCAGCGCTGCGGTAGTCCGATGAAAGAGAGGCTATGTCGAACCCGTCCCTGGCATCAATTGTATTTCCCAATGCTGCATTGATCAGTCCGTAAAAATAGTTGGCGTCCCCGGCCTCGGTGTCGATACTCAAGGCCCGTTTGACCAATTGTAAAGCTTCCTGATAACGCATGTTTCGGTAGAGCAATTCGGCCATTTTTACCAGGGCCGGCAAATAGTTGTGATCTTTTTCCAGGCATTCTTTGAGCTTATCTTCGGCTTTTGCATATATTTTCTGATCCATCCATTCTTTTCCCTGCAGGTATGATCCATACGCCGTGGTCCAGTCAAAATCTGTTGGCGTTTTAACCGGCCTGCTTAGGATATTGGCTTTAGGATCAGATTGATAAAGCAGTTTATTGTCTCCCAGATTTACAGAGAGTTGTTCTGCATTGGCAGATATCTTCATTGAATCGGCAAAGACCTGTAAAGGAGAAAGACTTAGCAGCTTGCGGTAGAGGAGCTTTCCGGATTCCTTTATTTCCAGGGTATCGTTAATCTGCTGAACAGGAGAAAAATAAATTTTCAACCATTCCTTTTCCTGTTTCAGATTCAGGGCACCATATTCATTGGCTACCAATACTCCTTTGGTCCTTAATATGGGATACCAATACTCCTTCCAGGTATCTGATTGATAAGGCGAAAAACTCCTGTGTTTAAAAGGAGTGAAAGTGCTTCCTTCCCCGTTCTGATTAAACAGTCTTCCCGATTGCACCTCCACATATTGCCCGTCACTATCGGTCAGTAATTTTTCCCAGATCATTCCCTGCCTGGACAATCCCCAGACCCATATTTTCTTGCCTGCTTTTTCATCATGAGGTGCATATCTTACCATTCCGAAATCATCATCATGCCAATAGGCCCCGAAAAAATCGGTATATTTTCCGAATACGTGATAGGATTTATATCCCCCAAAATTATTCTGTTCATAAAAAGAAAGATTTTTGCCATCCTTATTAATGGGCCAATCGGCATATTCCCCCGCGTGCCCAATGTATTTTGTGCCGGGATAGATAAATTCCAGGTTGCCTTTAGCCCTAATGCCTGCATTCATCCAATGGTAGTAGGGTTGCTCCAATGCTGTTGAATTATACCAAAAAGATTGCGTGGTAAAAAAAGCCTTGTTCTTTTGGAGATTGACCTCCAGGCGCCAGTTGGTCCTGGTGAGCAGATCCAATACACCGATGATGCAACTCACGCTACCATCCTTATTGGTCCGAATGATATAATCCACAGGGGTGGCGCAGTTAGGCGTATGACCGATGATCCCGTAATTGGGCTCTATTCCTCCGCTTGAATAGGGCCCGCGCATGGCGATATCCCGGAATTTGATCGCATGATTATAATATATAAATGGTTTATTGGTCGATTTTTCAATAGCGGTCCATATTTTTCCGCCGATTTCCGGCATTATCAATACCCTTATATAATCGTTCTCCAGTTCCACTACTTTCCATTCTTTCTGAACCGGTTTATTCGTGAATCCATCAAAGCGGAAATATGGATAAACCGGTCCGATTAAAGGAATAGGGCTTGGGTCGGTGAAAGCGTAGGTAGGGAATGATTGCAGGTATTCTTTTACCCTTGCATCGGATTGACAAAAAGCCATGCTGCTGCAACAAAACAAAAGGCAGGTAAGAATTGTATTTTTCATCGACTGGAATTATTTTAAATCTCTTAATATCTCCCGTGTACTATTTCCATATATTTCACAAAGTAGTTCTTATTTGTGTTTCCTAAAGCGCTTTCCGGATGTCCAATAATCATAAAAATTCTCCCCCTTTTACCCAAACAGCCTACAGATTCTTTCAAAACCTGCCGCCAGCACCCTGACCACACTGCAGATTCTCCCCCCAGGGAGCTGTCCTCCGGGAAGCCCGGGCCGGTAATGGGAAGGTTTATACCCGGGAATTGGTGGTTTGGTGACCAAAAAATCCTAATATCGCCCATGGCTAATCCAACGACCGAAATCACCCTGGCACAACTGGAATCCTTCTTTTCGTCTTGTACATTACCGGCTACCATCCAACTAGGCCCGGGGGAAAAGATTGTGGATGTCCCCAAATTTTTGGAGAACCATATCCTCCTGTTAAAAAGCAATCCAGCCCTCGTCGTCATGATTCCTCATTTGGATAGGCTGAAAAAGGTATATGCGATCCTTTCAGGGAAGAACGGCAACAGTACTTCTCCTTTTTGCCTCTGAAACTGCCTGGTCAAGAAGATGACTCACAACAAATTCGAACTAATTACAACTTTTTATTATAATTTACCCTAATATGTTGGTGGATTAATTAGTCGTAAATAAAACGGTCCAATGGACAATCAATCAGAAAATTCAACCCAAAAGAAATCATCCTATACGTTAAAAGTCTGGCAAACTACGGCTATTGTTTGTTTGACTCTTTCTATTGTATTAATTGTAAGGGTGGCTTTCAATGTATTACTGATGGCGCTGGCCGGCGTATTGATTGCGGTGTATTTCCATGGACTCGCTGATATCATTGAAAGGAAAAATTGGATAAGCAGGAAGTTTGCGTTGCTTATCTCCATTGCCGGAACGATCATTATTTTCTGCGTTTTGATGTGGTTCATTGGTGGCAAAATACAAAGACAAGTGGCTCAATTAAGTAATACCCTGCCGCAGACCATCACTGCAGCCAAATTAAAGATGTCCGAATCGCCTATTGGGCAAAAAATGCTGGAATATTCTTCAGGCGATAATTCACAAAAATTACTGGATACGGCAACTAGCTTTTTTAATACCAGCTTCGGAATATTGGGAAATTTATATATTATTATATTTCTTGGCTTTTTTTTCACATCGGATCCTTCGCTGTATAAAAATGGTATACTTTTTCTTTTTCCGGCACAAAAAAAGTCCACAGGACATATCATTTTGAACCGGATCAGCCTATCATTAAAAGGCTGGCTCAAAAGCATGCTTGTATCCATGGTGCTGATTACGATATTAATTGCTGTCGGCTTAACGATTGTTGGCATACCGGTTACCATGGTATTGGGATTAATAACCGGATTACTGGAGATGATCCCTAATTTCGGCCCGGTCATCGCAATGATCCCAGGTGTTTTACTGGCTTTTACGATCAGTATAAAGACAGCGATCATCGTTGCGCTTATATATATTGCCTGCCAGACCATTGTTGCAAGTGTTGTAACGCCTTTGCTTCAAAAAAAGATTATCAATCTTCCGCCCGCCCTGACACTGATGAGCCAGTTAATTATGGGTACTTTATCCGGCGTATTGGGAATTATTTTAGCGGTGCCGCTACTTGCGATCGTGATTATTTTAATTGATGAACTATATGTGAAACGAAATAGTGCCGACATACCCCTGCATCCAATAAATGAAACAATGTAGTCCGAATACTGCGTAGGACTCCAGCTGGCACAAAAATCATTGCCTTCCAAATACTTTACCCATTATGAGGTTTTTTATTCCCTCTTTTTTATAGAAAGATCAGCCTTTCAAAATATAATCCTTTGTTAGGTAGGCACTTATACAATTGGCATATTTTTCCAAGTAGTATTCGCAGAAAGTATTTCACGGTATTTATTTTTATTATTTGCATTTTAAATATTTATTTTATGGGTAGCCTTCTTTACACAATTGCAGTGATCCTGATTATCATCTGGGCCATCGGGTATTTCGGTTATGCAGCGGGTGGTCTGATACACCTTCTTTTAGTAATAGCCGTTATAGCAATCGTCCTTAATCTCATTCGCCGGGTATGAAGATTCCCGGATAAAGGAGCAGTTAGGTGGTCTAAATCAGGCGAGTACAAGGTTGTCGCCAATCATGGGACCTCAGGCAATACCAACAGAGGCGGCAAGCCTCAACGGGTGGTGGAGGAAATACGCCTGTTCCTCAATCTTTCCATCCTTGAAATTTACCAATATAACCCTGATCATTTCTTAAGCCATGTATTTTAATATCTCCACCAACAGCTTTGCCGAACAGCTTTGCATTGGCCAAATCTTGTTTATTAGGATAGAAGGGACGGTCACCCTGCAGCCTGGTTCTTGATGAATTTCCAACGCTGAATTTCAATGGTATAGACAAGTTCGCCGGTCAGTTAAGGGGCGATGCGGCCAAACAGGTCTCTGAATCCATCGGCAGGATCCAGCAGGATCGAGAGAGGTCGATGAAACTGTGGTCATGGAAAACTACAGCCAGATAAAAAAAGATATTCTCGAAATCGTCGAGAACGAAATAGCCCGCATGATGAATGATCCGGGTCTGCAGGAATTGGTGCTCGCCTAAGCTAGGCTCCTCGTGGGTATGATTGATTCTCATTAACTAAATACCATAATTCTTATATACAGAAAAATATTTAGAAAGCATGAATTTTTTTACTACAATTAAATATAAAAATTAGATTTACAGTCCATGAGCTGAAAATCTACACTTACAATACCCATTTAAGATCATTACCCATCACAATTTGTGATCCTACACCCCGACAACTCATCCCGTTAACGCCAGGCTAGTAGCATAGTAATTAAAAACCTTAATCTTTTAAACACTTCTCCTATGCAATTAGAAGCAATCCTCCGACTCAACAGGGATGAAATTCGATGTACCCATGAAGCAATGGAGTATATCGACAAAAAGTATGCAGATGCATCATCTTTAAAACATTTACTATGCAATATCTTGGAGTGATTCTGTTCTCACGGGAAGAGATTGAATCAATCGAAAAAGCTATTCTTTATGTTAAAGAAAACTCTGATAAAAATATAAATGATGATGATCTCTCTCAGCTATTTACCATGGATCATAGGAAAATCAGGGCTGGTTTTAAGCGAAAGACGGGTTCAACTGTACATCAGTATTTATTGCAAGCTCGTATTGAACGAGGCAAATTATTGTTGGCTGAACCAGGTTATTTAATAAAAAAAATAGCCAAAGTAATTGGATTTCGCAATCAAAGTCATTTTGGGAAAATATTTAAGAAATTAACTGGTTTAACACCTCATCAATACCGGTTTGAACAGACCACCTATATGGATTCTTTTAGTATATCTTAATGCAAACAACAACTAAAATGAACTAAATAGGCCATCAATTGATTTTTTTAGAAGAAGGTCTTAGCCATACCTTGCTTATACGTTTTGAGAGAGAGCAGTTTGTTTTGCCAGATCAATTTACGGATTTAAAAATAGGTCAAGTCACGGTTCTTAGCAATCCCTGATTATATATAACCCGGCTGGCGATGGTCGCCTAAACAGATGTACAATGGGTTACACATGAGACATTTTTTAGGGACAGAAAATGTTAGTTTGAGTATCGCCGCCGGGTTTTTTTCCCTTTCTGTTGTTAAACAATAACCGCTATAAAACTTATTCATATGCCAGAGATCATTCAACCACCCGAAAGGTCCGACCATTTCGTCGCCGTTTCGGAAAATGGGAAATCCTCCCTAAAGATCATAAAGACACTCTCCATCATCATTCCCGTGTACAACGAAGAGAAGACAATCGCGGTGATCCTGGATAAGATCCAACAAGTCCACCTGATCAATGGGATCGAAAAAGAGTTGATCATCATCAACGACTGTTCCAAAGACGCCACAGATGCG
>PLXD01000333.1 GCA_003151295.1 Chitinophagaceae bacterium
TTGTAAAACTCATCGTATTTACCCGGTGCTACATATACTTTTGAAGCGGCATCGCCACCAATGGCATCAGCCGTATTTTTGGGTTTACAGGAGTAAAAACCATTTAACAGGAAAGTGCCTGCAATGGCATAAAGCAGGTATGTATTCTTTTTCATTTTGATTGAATTATATTTTATAATAGTGTTAGTTTTATTTTACCCCGTCATTTTTACGCATGAACTCATAAATATTGCGGGCATCTTCACCAGTTAAATTTTGATTCGGCATTCTAACAAGGCAAATTTCAAGCATGGCCTGTGCTTTAGGGTCTTTATTAATCATTTCATCAGGATTGGTAGCAAAGTTCATGATCCAGGCTGCGGTATGACGACCGGTAACTCCTTTCCACCCCGGACCTACCAGTTTTTCACCTGTCAGTTTGTGACAGGCGCTGCATTTAACAGAATAGACTTTTTCGCCCGATCCTGCTTTAGCGGCGTCCAATGTCGCACTAACCTCGACACTGGTAAATTTCCCTTCACCCCTGTTTGGATCATAGGAAGCAACGGTATTTGAATCTCCTTTTCCCCCTATGTCCTCAGGTCATTTTTTTTCATGTGTGGAATTCATATTGTTGCAGGCCACCAGACCGGCAACAAACAGACCGAGTAAAACCAGTTTTTTCATAAATAATTTTTTATTAGGCCACAAGATTAGAAAGAATTTGACCGGCATTTTATGCGTTCGATCATATTGTAAAGACCCAATGCCCTTTTGCGCTTTAAAAGTTATTGCAGTCATTCCCTAAATATTGCCCAGGCCCATGAATGCTGAAGAAATAAAGAAAATATGATTTTCGTCATGTTTTTTTCAACCTAATGTCATAAAGCAGAAAGGATTCTATATCTAAATTTGGCTATCTTTTAATAACCAACCACGTATGATGATAAATGACGATGTGTTGTTAGCTTGGGGAGCCACCTACAAACAGGTAGCCGCTAGGGAAACCGTATTCAAAGAAGGTATGGAGGGGCGTTTCTATTGCCAGCTGATCAGCGGTTCAATACGATGGGTGAATATTACAGATGATGGAAAAGAGTTTATCCAAAATATGATCGAACCCGGGGAATGTTTTGGAGAATTACCTTTATTTGATGACCTTCCTTACGCCGCTTCCGCCATTGCTAACAAGGACTCTGTTATTATCCGGTTGCATAAGACCATTTTTCACCAATTATTAAAAGATTGCCCGGAGATACATTTCGAATTCAGCCATTTACTAACACAGCGTTTACGATTCAAACTCCTGTTTATTCAAGAATTAGCCAATTCAGACCCTGAACATACGATACTTACACTCCTCAATTATTTTAAAAAAACCCAAAAAAATATTTGTCAGATATGTAACAAGGTGAGGCTGACAAGGCAGCAAATTGCCGATATGACAGGATTACGTGTCGCGACGGTGATACGCACTATCCGCGGACTGCAAGAAAAAGGTACACTTACCATCGACAAAGGGAAGATTTACTGTTAAAATTATGAGTCCAATCATATACCGCTGCAATAAGATTCGGTTATTTTGTTATAAATACGAGGCATGAATGACGCTCGAAAGAAATGGTTGCAACTTTCACTTTTTAATCTTTTACTGGTTGCCTGCATCGGTGTTGTACTACGCTATAAAATCGCTTTCCCGCTGCCTTTCATAGACCAGAAATTTTTGTTACATGGACACTCCCATTTTGCTTTTGCCGGTTGGGTTACCCAGGCTTTAATGAGTTTACTGGTAGGGCATCTGGCTAAGGGGGGGTTAAATAATGCCTTTATAAAATACCGCTGGATATTATGGGCTAACCTGATCGCGGCCTATGGGATGCTGGTTACTTTTCCTATCGAGGGCTATGCACCGCTATCCATTTTCTTTTCGACCCTTTCCATTATTGTATCCTACGCTTTTGCAGTGATTTACTGGAAAGACCTGAACCGAACACAGAACCAGGGCGTATCCCGCATCTGGTTCCAAGCTGCTATTTTC
The DNA here is from genome assembly GCA_003151295.1 of Chitinophagaceae bacterium. Taxonomy (GTDB): domain Bacteria; phylum Bacteroidota; class Bacteroidia; order Chitinophagales; family Chitinophagaceae; genus Puia. The sequence continues at coordinate 2,018 of PLXD01000333.1, forward strand.
TTTAATGCAATATCCTCATTGGGTCCATTTTCATTGGCTTACATGCTGGCCAGTAAGCATTTTAATCAATCTTTTTACCTAGGTTCCGTCTATTTCTTTCTGCATTTTCAATACAATGGGTGGTTCTTCTTTGCCTGCATGGGCCTGCTGGCCAATCGATTATCGCAAAATGGGGTATCCGATAAAAAACTACAATTTATTTTTAATCTCTTCTTTATTCCTTGTATTCCGGCATATTTACTTTCCGTCTTGTGGTTGCCCCTTCCATTGTGGGTATATCTGTTGGCAGTACTTGCGGTACTGCTTCAATTGACGGGATGGGTTTATTTAGTAAACTGTACCCGGGCTGTAATCGGTAACGTAAAGCTATGCACCGATAAATTTACACAATACATTTTTGTACTATGCGCATTGGCATTTTCAATAAAATTAGTTTTACAAAGCCTATCGGCCATTCCCTCCTTAAGTCAACTGGCATTTGGTTTCCGCCCCATCGTAATTGGGTACCTTCACCTGGTATTACTCGGTGTGATTACCCTATTTATTCTTGGTTATTGCACCGGTCAAAGGCTAATACCGGTTAATAAAACAGTACTGACAGGATTGGTGATATTTATTACCGGGATAATTTGTAATGAAGCACTTTTGATGGTGCAGGGAATAGGCAACATGAATTATATGGCTGTCCCTTCTATCAATCTATTATTACTGGGTGCGGCTCTATTATTATTTAGCGGCATGGTAATTTTAAACTATGGAGTGCTTGCGTGAATGCTCATGACGGGCACTTGGCTATGAAAGACAATCTTTTTCGCTTGGCTGGTATGAAATTCCAGGAAACCATGTTTTTTGGGGAAGACCAGCAAAAGATCGGCCGGGTGGCTACCCAGGTATTCGCTGATCCCTTCCTCCACCTTTTTCATCGGGACAAAATGAACTTCCGGGCAGATCTCGCGTAGCCTGTCCTTCCACGAATTAAATTCAAAAGCGGCTTCTGCCTCATTCTTTGCGTCCCGCCGCGCCGAGCTGATATTGATAACGTCGAAGCTGGCGTTGAATATTTCCCGGAAATCCTTTAAAAAAGAAATGGACACCGGAATCCCCCCTACTATATCGTCCAGGTCGCAGGCCAGCACAATCTTCTTAATGGAGTGAAAAACGGCATTCTCAGGAACGACGATCAGAGGATAAGGCAGGTGGCGGATAACGCCAGCCAAAGGGTTGCCCGCCAGGACCCTTTCCAGGGAATTGCCGGCATTTCCCATGATTACCACGAAGGGATCTTTCCGTACGCAGAATTCCTCCACCCGGTATTCCACTGAGCCCGTTTCCATATCGGTGGAGATATTCAGTTTGCCATCCGTTCTTTTGATCAATTCTTCCCGGAGCTGTTTTAACCCATCGGCTCCATGCTGCTGCATTTCTTCAAAAACATAGTCGTTCATAGGGATCTCGGCCGTACTGACAGGTATCTGAAGGACATGAATCAGGTTTAGGGCCGCCCCCATGGCAATGGCCATATCCGCCGCATAACGAGCGGCATTGTCCGAACTGGCTGAAAAATTGACGGGAACCACTATTGTCTTCATATCGTTGATTTTCTTAGTGCTAAGATAATACGGTTTGCCTTTCGGGAATATGACGGCAGTCGGGTCCTCACTATGATTAACATCATATAGCAGGATGAAACAGGTCAATGGACCAGCGTCTTCTCCTCGCTATCTTACAGGTATAACTATTCTATATTCCTGTAAATACATTCATTATGAAACGAATACTTTTTGTATGTGCCGGTGATGCCTTCCCGAATGGGGCGTTCGCCTTCCTGAAATCGCTGCAGGATCATGAGCCGGTGTTCGTAATGGGATTGTTTTATAGTCCCTTCGCGTCCGGGCCGATGGTAAAGGAGAGCCAAATGCCGGGCATGGCCCCTTATATTCTGTTAAAGGAGAAAGAGAAAAAGGTGGTGGAGGACAACAAGGCCCTGTTCGCCCGGCAATGCGAGCTCAGCTATATCAAGTACAATATCCACGAGCATGGGGAGGAATGGCATAAGGATATCCTGGCCGGGGAAAGCCGTTTTTCGGACCTTGTATTACTGAGCGGGGAATCGTTCTGTTCTGACATCAACAGCGAACAGCCCAATACATTCCTGCAGGAAGCTCTTCATGCCTCGGAATGTCCCGTGTTGATCGTGCCGGAAAACTATATAGTTCCAAACCGACTGTTAATCGCCTATGACGGAAGCAAGGAAAGCGTTCATGCAATAAAGCAGTTCTGTTACCTGCTGCCTCATTATACGGACCTGCCTACGGAATTCATTTACGTGAAGGACGAGAATACACGGGAAATTCCCGATATCGACAATCTGAGAGCCTATTCCCGTCTTCATTTCAGCAGCATGAATTTTTCAAAATTACAGTTTAAGGCGGCCAATTATTTTGCAACCTGGATCGGGGATAAGCAGAATGTGCTGATGGTGAGCGGTTCGTTCGGCCGGTCTCCTTTTTCCTATGTTGCAAAGCGTAGTTTTGCGGAGCAGGTGATACACGATCATAAGATGCCGGTGTTTATTTCACATCTCTGAGTTGATGAATGAATGGCGGGAGTGGATTGTCTCAGGCGGCACGCGGGCCTAAGATCGCCTCCAAATCTTCCTTAAAGACCGTTTCCTTCTGCAGCAGGAGTTCTGCCAGTTTAGTCAATTCCGTTTTATGTTGCTGCAATAGGACCGTTGTCTGCTGATAGGCATCTCCTACCAGCTTACGCACTTCCTCGTCGATCAGTTTACCGGTCTCTTCACTATAGGGTTTTTGAAATCCGGCGTCCCGGCTTCCGGCCGAATCATAGAAGCTGATATTGCCGATCTTCTTATCGAAGCCGTAATAGACGACCATGCTATATGCTTCCTTTGTGACTTTTTCCAGGTCGTCCAGCGCCCCGGAGGAGACTTCTCCAAAGATAAGCTCTTCGGCGGCACGTCCGCCGAGGGAGGCGCAGAGTGTTTGCTTGAATGCATCGGCCGTTTTCAGCTGGCGCTCTTCCGGTAAATACCA
>PLXD01000110.1 GCA_003151295.1 Chitinophagaceae bacterium
TCCTCCGAAGGAAGTAAGGCGCTTTCCCATTCGGAATAATCATCAGGCCAGTTGGGATGTAAATAGTCCCTCCCGTGCATCACCGTATAAAGATGGTGATCGGCTTCGTTCCAGTCCAATGCGACGATGCTCCGGAGGCCGGTGGCAAACTTATGACCGTCTGACTGAAACAGATTTGTTTTGTTAGCGTCAAACCGCCAGATGCCTCCTCTTGTATCCAATAGGGGACAAGAGTCCTGCCCGGGTGATANNTATTTCCTTTGTCATCGAAAGCGATAGGTTTAGTGTCATGTTGCCTGGGCCGTTGAGTATCGGTTAGGATCAATTCGATTTTGCTGTCAGGCACTAATCGGCCAGGTGTTAATTTCTGACGAAATACCCTTGTTACAGAGCTGAAATAAAGATATCCATTATATATCCTCATTTCGGTGCCATAGCTGGATTTGTCGATATAATCATCGAAGTATTCAATCCGGTCTGCCTTGCCATCATTGTCTTCATCCCTTAGTGCGGCGTTTCCGCCACGCGGGTCGGCAAATCTCAGCTTTACATAGATATCCCCGTTGCTATTTACGGCAAGGTGCCGGATTGCTCCTTTGAGGCTGTCAACGACGACGACGGCGGCGAAGCTATCGGGTAAGAAAAGGCCGCCGTTGTGCGGGTCATAGATCGGCGCCCTGTATCTGAATTTGCATTGTGTAAGACAGCAGAGGACTAGCAATGAAACGATTAAATGGGAAGAAATAAAATCCAGCCTTTTGGATCTCATGGTGCGGCCTGTTTTTAGTGATAGTCGTTTGTGTCTTGTTTTAAGATTTCGTATCTCGAATTATGAGTTGGCGCAATCTGACGGAATTATACATTGTTTTCATGGGATTGGGTTTAGCGGTCCGATGGTTGGACGATTTTGCAAATGTCCGGTATGTCTTTCATATATGAGTTTGGCAACATTACGGGCGGTAAAAAATGCGGCATCATCGGGGTAGGGGTTAACCTACTGCTCATGAATAATTCGTGAAGGATTAAGGTGGCTCAATCCTTCAGGTATGATGCCAGCACCGGGGCCAGCCTCTCATAACCGGCAGCATTGGGATGAACGCCATCCGGGAAAAGGGATTCGTCGATCTTTCCCCTACCGGTAAGCAGCACTTTGCCCGGATCGATAAACACCAGCTTCCTGTCTGCCGCGAGACGGGAAATATTTTTATTGAGAAGGACGATCCGCTCTTCCATACCATGTCTGGGCAATATTCCTGACAAAAGGATAGTGGCCGAGGGCTGACGAACTTTTACAGCCTGGATAAGCATCTTCAATCCTGCGATGATCTCCGGATCGCTGTTGATCCCGAGATTATTGGTGCCGATGTAGTCCCTGCTCTGCACCACGGGAATAGTAGTTGATATGCTACCGGAAGGTTCGTCCAGTATAAAGCGGATCTTTTTCTCGTAAGCATCCGCATACCGGATCATTCCGAAATCATTCGGATGCACTCCATCTACGGTGGAATTGATATCGAGGCCGATTTCCTGGTTACTGAGCGTATAAATACCCTTGAATCCCTCTGCAATCAGCCTGGCGAATACTTTATGGAAACCCTCGTTCACGCTCGCAAAATCATTATATACCGACGTATCGATGATGTGGTCGGTACCGCCCCCGCTGTGGTCCACAAGCAGGATGGGGGTGAAGGGCCTTTTAAGCCGGATCTCATTGACAGCCGCTACCAGCCGCTTCTCCAATTCCTCCGCCGAAAACCCGCCGGAGGGGGTCATATTCGGGAGGCAGTCCAGCACATAAAGCTTCGCATCGATCTCCGTAATAAGGTCGATGACAGAGGATTCCAGTTTACCGCTTCCCCTAAAACCTAAATTGTAAAGGGGGATGTCCAGTTTTCTCTGGAGAAGGGATGTCCAGGCGAGGCCGGGCCTGGTTGCACAGCCACCTTGTGTAATCGAAGTCCCATAAACGACCACCGGTTTTTCCGGCGACAGCGGCATGGGCGTAAATCTTTTGCCTTTGGGCTTCCCTATCCTGAGCCATTGCACGCTATTATAAAGAGGGAGGTATAACCTGTACTCGAAATTTTTCTCCGGGCCCCCTTCGCCTACTTTCAGCGAGGGAAAGCGGTATTCCACCGTATCCCCAAAAGTAAACCGGCCGGGCGCCCAGACCCAGTTGCCATGTATGTCGATCGCGTACAAGTCCACCCCATTTGCGCCGGTAGCAGGCATCTGGGGCAGCGCGCTGTTGCCCTTCAGGACATAGCGGACAACCAGATCTTGAGCATTTGTTTTGAATTTGATATAGAGGCCGGCACTGTTATGGGAGAGTTCCCATACATCGGGGTTCAATGTCTTTTCTGCCCGGGCGGGAAAGCGGTCATAAGGGGCTTGCACTTCCCCGGGCCAGGCCTGGCCATCAATCACGGGGAAGGAGTTGGCGGTGGGGTCCCACCAATTATAATCCACCTGAACCTGGGCATTAGCCAGGGTGCTCACAAATAGCCCTGTCAATACCAATAATACCGGCCTTAACTGCATAAATCACTTTTGATATGTACAATTTACTACCAACCTAACGTTATTGGATCAGGTAAGCACAACGCCGGGCGCCTGCCAACAGATGATCGACCCGCTCTACCTTTACTCCCTTACCGAAGATTGTCCGGAAAGTATTCAGTTCCGACTGGCAAAAACCCTGGCACGCCTTTGCCGCTGCACAGATCGGGCAATGATTCTCGATCAGCCAATGCCCCTCCTTATCATTTTTGTATTCCGACATATAGCCTTCCCGGTCCCGAATCCTGGCTAATCCCCGGACCCTTTCCTCCAGGTCGGTCACCCCCTTTAATTCTAATAAATAGTGGGTCACGNNGTCACCCCTTCCTGGAGTATGGCATTTCAACTACCGGCATTATCATATGCTTTCAACGCACTGGAGCCCCATATAGATGCTCAGACTATGGAGACGCATTACACAAAGCATCACCAGGCCTATATAGACAATTTGAACAAGGCCATAGCGGGCAGTACAGCCGGATCACGACCCATCGAGGATATCCTGCAGGCAATCAGTACATATCCCGCTACAGTTCGCAATAATGGCGGCGGGCATTATAATCATTCCCTTTTCTGGTCGATCCTTTCCCCGGCCCCTGCCAAAGGACCGACGGGGCAATTG
>PLXD01000419.1 GCA_003151295.1 Chitinophagaceae bacterium
AAAGCGGACTGGATCGCCTTATTATTTCCATTGACGGGGCCACGCAGGAGATATATGAACAATACCGCATAGGAGGCCGCCTTGAAAAAGTGCTGGAAGGCGCGCGCAATATCATGAAATGGAAAAAAGAATTGAAGAGCGCGACTCCCTTCGTGTTCTTCCAATTCCTGGTGGTCAGACCCAATGAACATCNNTACCGCTATCGGAAGAATGATAAGGGAGGATACGAGTTTAAGAATTCATTGAAGAACCACTGCTGGCGTCTCTGGCATGCTACGGTCATAAGTTGGGACGGCCTGGTGGTTCCCTGTTGCTTCGATAAGGATGCGCAGCACCAACTGGGCGATCTCAAGGACAAGCCTTTTAAGGAGATCTGGAATAATGAGCGCTATATGAATTTCCGTCGCCAGGTCCTGCAAAGTCGCAAGAATATTGACATCTGCTCCAACTGCAGCGAGGGAACGAAAGTCTGGGAAGATTAAAAGGGTAATTTCTGTACATTTATAAATAGGAAATGGAAGAAGCTGTATGACACTTGAAAAAGATATCAATCAACATAAATTCCGCAATGAATACCAGAAATCCGCGATCAATATCATTTATACCTACCACTGGCTGACGGAAAGGATAAACAAGGTCTTTGACGAAGCAGCAATCACCCCCCAGCAGTTCAATATCCTGCGGATCCTGCGTGGCGCCGGGAAGCCCTTGTCCACCTTGCAGATACGGCAACGGATGCTGGATAAAATGAGTGATACGAGCCGCATTGTCGACCGTTTGGTAAAGAAAGGACTGTTGAAAAAAAATATCTGTAAATCCGACCGGCGCCTGGTCGATGTAATCATAACCGGAAAAGGAAGAAAACTGCTCGAAAAAATAGACGTCTATAATGGTCAAATGGATAACATTATGATCAACCTTACAGAGCCGGAAGCAAGGACTTTAAATGAATTGCTTGACAAAGTACGTTATCCGCCTCTTCATGAATCCCTGTAGAATGAAAAATGTATTGTTTACCGCCTGCNNGGGCTGTCTGGGTCGCCTCGGTGGAAAATATTGACTGGCCTTCACGGAAGGGCTTGAGCGCCGACAGCCAGCGTGTCGAATTTACCAGGCTCCTCGATATACACAAACGCAACGGGATGAATGCCGTCATCGTCCAGATCAGGCCGGCTAGCGATGCTTTCTATCCCTCCCAATATGAGCCCTGGAGCGAATGGCTGACCGGTAAACAGGGGCTGCCGCCTTCTCCCTATTATGATCCGCTGCAGTTCATGATCGAAGAGACACACAAGAGAGGCATGGAATTCCATGCCTGGTGCAATCCCTATCGCGCCGTATACCAAATCGGCAGATCCTCCCTCTCCCTCTCTCATATTACCCGGCTCCGCCCCGATTGGTTCCTGCCCTATGGCGGCACTTCTTATTTCGATCCCGGCAATAAAGAAGTGCAGCAATATGTCAACAATGTGATCCGGGATATTATAAGCCGCTATGATATCGACGCCATACATTTCGACGATTATTTCTATCCCTACCGGATAACCGGGAAGGAATTCCCCGATGATTCCTCTTACCTGAAATACGGGAATGGAATGAACCGGGAGGATTGGAGAAGGAGTAATACGGATTCAATCGTCCTGTTAATCAGCAGGAGCATTAAAGAAATAAAACCACACTGTAAATTCGGCATCAGCCCCTTTGGCGTCTGGCGCAACAGGGAGAAAGATCCGGAAGGCAGCGATACCCATGCCGGTCAGACCAATTATGACGATCTCTATGCCGATATTTTATTATGGCTGAAGAACGGCTGGATAGATTATGTCGTCCCGCAACTATACTGGGAATTCGGTCACCGTGCCGCTCCCTATGAAGTATTGGTGGATTGGTGGGCCCGGCATACCTATGGAAGGCAATTATACATAGGGCTGGGTATCTACCGGGCAGGCAGCAATGCCGCTTGGCGTGACAGGACCCTGCTGATCAGGCAGATCCAGGCGCTAAGATCGTATCCCCAGATCCAGGGCGCCGTTTATTTCAGCAGCAAATCCTTCGAAAAGAACCCTTACGGCTGGAACGACAGCCTGCAGAATAATTATTACCGGTATCCGGCGCTGATCCCCCCGATGCCCTGGATCGATACGGTCAGGCCTCAGGAACCCCTGGTGAATACGGAATACGATTATAAAGATTCCACCACCACCATCCGGCTTGCAAAAGGGTCCGATTCGGACAACCTGAGAGGATTTGCCGTCTACCGGTCGGATACGCCCGATCTCGATACCGATTCTGCCAGGGCGATCTGCTTCATTCCCTATGATCTCGTGGCTGAGTTCCTGGTGAGGCAACCAAAGATCAGGCCGGCGGGGAAAGGCAGTTATTACTACTTCACGGCGGTGAGCAGGACTAATATCGAGAGCAGGCCTCATTCGATCATTTTTTCTACCTTTGTCACTCAATAAGCATCCACAAGTATCCACCTAAAATTCATACAATCATGCCCGGTTTTGAATTATTTGGCCCCGAAGAACGCAAAGAAGTAAACGATGTGCTGGAAACAGGTATCCTGATGCGCTATGGTTTCGAGGGTCCGCGTAAAGCCATCTGGAAATCCAAAGAGCTGGAACAGGCCCTCTGCCAGCGGTTTGGCGTGAAATATGCCCAACTGGTCTCCAGTGGCACGGCGGCCCTGACGACGGCCCTGACTGCCTTGGGCGTCGGTGCCGGAGATGAGGTGATCATGCCCACCTTTACATTCGTGGCCAG
>PLXD01000431.1 GCA_003151295.1 Chitinophagaceae bacterium
CTGCCCTTCATTGGATCTGCCCAAAGCAAAATAAATGGCGCAGAGATAGAAGCCGAACAGCGGCTTGCCCCCCGTCATCCGGATGGCAGCATTGACCTGCTCCAGCGCCTCCTCAAAAAATTTAGCAGTATACAAACACCGGATCAGGGCCTCCCAGCTCGAAATATTCTTGGGGCGCATTCTGACCACGTTGGAAAAAAACTGTATGGCTTCCCTATATTCCCCCAATTGCATCTTGCACTCTCCCATCGCCAGGTTATATTCCGGCTGTTTGGCGTGGATACGCATGGCCGCCTCCAATTGCTTTACCGACTGGGCCCATTGCCCTTCATTCAGATAGGTGCAGGCGATCTTATAGTAGAGCTTACTGTCATCCGGGTTCAAATGACTGGCCTTACGATAATAAAACCGGGCCTGGGCGTAATTATCGAGTTTGTCATAACAATGCCCGATCGCCTCATAGATCACATCCTCCGGCCGGGAAAGCTCAAGCACTTTTTCAAGCGACTCGATCGCATCCTTGTATTTCCGCAGGCGGATATACGCGTCCCCCATATTACGATAGGCATAGTCAAACTTTTCATCGATTGCGATAGCATATTTGTAAGCATCGATGGACTTCTCAAAGAGTTTCAGTCCCTGGAAAGCCGCCGCCAGGTTAAACCAGGCCAGCTCGCTATAAGGATGGTCCTCGATGATCTGCTGATGCAGGTGTATACTCTCTTCATTACGGCCCGTAAAATCGGTCCAGAAACAGATCTTATACAAGGCCTCCTCGCTGGTGGGATCCTGCTCCAGGATCAGTTTCAGGCAGTCGAATATCTTATCAAACTCCTCATAATCATCATACACATCCGCCAGTTCGAAAAGCAATTCGATCCGCTCCTCCCCTTCGAAATGCTGCAGGGCATTTTCAAGGAGGTCCACCGCCTTTTCCTGCTGATCCAGGGCCAGGTAAGCGTCCGTCTTAAGTATGAAAAGGTTAATATCGGCCCCATCCAGCAACTCCGCCTGCTCCAGTATCACCAACGCCTCCTGGTAACGCCGGGTGGCAATGAACAGGTCCGCTTTGCGGATAAGCAACGCGGCGGAATAAGGATACTGACCGACGCCCATCTCGACGGCTTCTATGGCCTGCGGCAGATTTTCCAGGTCGTCATAATAGTCTATGATCTTTTCAAATGAATCTTCCTCAAGGAAAGAATGATGGCGTCCATTACGCAAATTCTGGTACTGCTTAAGCAATTCTTTCATTTCCTCTCGATCGGGGTGGTATGGATTTTCTTTCATCCGAGTTTTTGAAGGTTATTGTAAGTTAATGCATATAACTAACCCTGCAAATTTTTTACAGGCTCCCAGACAACCGATTTTAACAAAACTGCGTACATATCAACATAAGACGGTGAATTGTGAATAAATACCGGTCGATACTTTTGAGATAAAGTGTAACTTTCTATCTACCAGATCGTTAAAGATTTATTAAAATTTATGACGAATGGTTAAAAAAAGCCCAATTTTATTCGCTATCTTTGCTATACTTAATGTTAAAACTGACTACCATAAAAACAGGAAAATTGATGAAAGGGACGCTTATGAGCGTGCTGTTGGTGGGTGCAGTGATCTTTGCTTTCGGAAGTAAAGGGGGAGGAGGAGACAAAAAGAAGAACAATACCCTCAAGACGGATTTTACACCTATACGCACCATCGGTGGATTTACCCTTAAAAGCGGTCCTGCTTATACAGGAAGTTTTCTCCTTAGTCGTGAAAGGGATAACAGGGGCGTTATTTCCATCAATACCCTCGTCACCTATCAGAAAGGCAATACGATCTTTATCCTGCCTTACAGATACAAGCTGGACTTTTCCTCTTCTCCAAAAAGCAATCTCCAATTGCTCGATCTGAAGATCAAAATGCATAAGTAGACCTCAGGATCTCAAACTCCATTCCGATCAAATCACTTAAAAGGTATCACATTCCGGATACATTCGCCTTCTTGCTCTCCTCATAAGTCATCTCCCGGTAACCTCCCTTGGGAATATCGAATTTTGAAGCGGGAACGGGATTCAGATTCAGCTTTGTTACCGTATACTTTATCTTCAGACTCCCATTCGTGATCTCATATTCCAGCGGAAGTCCATCAAGGCTCCTGAACTGGGGATCATATTCCCTGTCCTCCGGAATAAGCTCCCGCGTGTAGAATACGGTTAGCATATACCCGTCATTCCTCCTGGCCACGGCCTGCTGGCATTTATATCCGGCAATCTCCTTTGTCTCATTGGTATTCTTAAAGGTTATCCCTTCAAAACGCATGTTCTTCTCATGCCAGTTCTCGGGCGTCAGCCTGATCAGCAACTTCTGACCGCTGACTTCCTTCAGAATGACCGCAGTATTGGTCTTCGCATCCAGTAAAGTGGTGGAACTGAATAGTGAGCTGGTTATTTCAGAACGGCTCTTAAAGCCTTTGATATACACGGTATTGGTGGCACCCTCGGGAGGCCCCCCCGGGGAAGGCGCTGCCGCAGCATTCCCATTGCTGATGACAAATTCATATACCAGGGTCAGTTCCGAAACCTTTTTCTGGGCCATGAGTGAGGAGGAAATTGCCAGGAATACGCCCATGCTTATAACCAGCAAACAAACTGCTGTGCGGGATGAGTTGGTCATTATGTGTGGTTTGTTCGGTTATTTTCCACCTTTCGTCTGCTGCGTTTTCTTTTGGGTCTCCTGCATCAGTTCCAGGCGCTCCTGCCATTTCGATTTGGCCTTGGGCTTGCTCCGGTTCTCCTGCAATTTTGCCAGTATTTTACTGTGATCGATTATATAATTCTGGATGACGAACTGCAGGATGAGGGTAATGGCATTGGATACGGTATAATACCAAGTCAATGCCGAAGGCAGTTTGTTAAAGAATACCAATAACATCACCGGCATGATATAAGGCATGTATTTCATGGCCGGATTGCTCTGGTCGGGAGTCATGCTCATCCCATACAGGGAGATCAGGAAGCTGGTGGCAACCGCCAACAGGGCAAAAAGACTCACATGGTCGCCGTATCCGGGAATGGAGAAACCAAAATGCACCACTGAATCGAAAATAGAAAGATCCTTCGACCATAGAAAATGCTGGCCGCGCAGAGCAATATTGGAATTGAAAAAACTATACAAGGCAAAGAATATCGGGATCTGCAATAAAGCAGGGATACATCCACCCAGCGGGTTGACCCCCGCCTCCCGGAATAATTTCATCTGCTCCATACCCACCTGCTGCTGGTCCC
>PLXD01000388.1 GCA_003151295.1 Chitinophagaceae bacterium
CAGGGATAGCATCAACGCCATAGCTGGCCGCCGAGGCAGCGCTCCATCCCTTGTTATCGTTTACCTGCAACCACCCGAGCCCATCCTGTTGAACGGCGCCCCTCCAATCCTGCCCGTTCTCGTCAAGGGATACTCCCAGGATCTCCAAACCCTTTCCATGATATTTCTTATACAATTTTACCAGGTGAGGGTTATTCCTCCTGCAGGGACCGCACCAGCTGGCCCAGAAATCTATCAATACGACAGAGCCTTTCAGATCGGCCAACCGCAGCATTTTCCCATCCATACCAGGAAGCGATACTTCAGGCGCCGGTTGTCCTGATATAGGCTTAGACTGCGCCAAACCGGTCAGCCCAAGAACCGCCGTTAATAATAGTAAAGGAATCATTTTTTGCATGAATACAAGTAAGGGTTTTTGCATGTATCTGTTTTTTTATTAATTGACGAATCCCCAAAATATACCGATCCGGAGCAATAAGCCGGGAGACGGATAATCGGGCCCTACGAAATTATAATTGCGAAAGCCAAACCCATTAGCGCCGAATTGCATGGTATTCAGGTTTTCGGCACGGACAAAGGCCGTGAAACTACGAATACGGAAATTGAGGTACCCGGTAATATCGGGCAGGTGCTGGCCGATCGTCGTGTCCTTCTGGGTAAAGAACTGCCCTGTTATGGGAGCATACCCGTCGGCTTTATAAGGCGAAATATAGCGGACTTCCAGGCCGAAACTGATATTCAGGTTCCTGAACCCGAAGGTCCCGTCATACCCCACCTGATTATTCGAAAGGATCAGGGGTACATGTACGGGAGAAGAGCCGGCTTCCTGTTGCAGAATGGTAAAGGTTCTCCATTTCCAGTGCCTGTAAAGGGTGAACTGTTTCTGTATACTTATTGCCAGGACATTGAACAGGCTGGACTCCTGGTTGGCCTTATAATAATTGCTGGAATAAGCATAATTACTGATAAGATAATACGAGCCCTTCAATACCAAATGATTCTGCGGCTGTTCGAGCGAAGCAAAAATATTGGTCGTATTTTCTTTGTTGAAGCGGGCAGGCTGGTCTATAAAGAAACTGCTTGCCGGGTTGAAGATAAAGGAAGGGGTACGATTGACATTCTGAAAACCGACCTGCAAATAGCCGACCTTACTGCTTATATATCTTTTCAGGCTGATATAGGCATTATAATCCCCGGCATTCATTCCTCCGAGATAAAACTTCCCGTTTGCTTCTATATCCCATTTCTGGTTACGCGTCTTATTCCGGTATTCCCCGTGCAGGAAGGCGTTGTAGTCGCTGAGACTGCCTTTCCGGACACGGCTGGTATCAAAGAAAGCTTTTAAGATCTCGTAGGAAGCACCTGCTTTAATGAATTGCTGGGCATTTTTCGAGTCCGGGAACTGGTAAAGAGAGAAATCATTCACCAATTCCTTCCAATTGTCACGGCGGGCAAACGTATCGGAAGCAGACAGGCCTTTAATATTATAGCTACCGGCATAGTAAGCGGAATCGAGCGCGCCACTTACTGCCGAATCGGGCTGGTCGATGAAATTGTAATCAAAAGTACTGTAAGTGATGGTATGCTCAATACGTAAGGTGGGGTAAAACAAGGGAATGACCGACGAATCCGTCACAATAGAGTCTTTCTGCCCCAGGTCATATTGCTGCCGCATCAAAAAGGTACCCGTCGCGTATTTACTGCCCGTATTGATATTGGTGGAAAAAGGATTCGAATTATAGGTCGAATTGCCTCCTAATTGGGTGGGAATGGTCGTACTAAGGGAATAGGAGGAGGAATCCAGGTCGCTTACATTTTTCAGACCCCCGTTCTCACCCACCTGTAATTTGCTGCCCACGATCACGAAAAAATTCTGGTAACGCTTGTTTTTGGATTGGTACCAGGAGCTGAACCGGTAATTATTGTGGGTGGCGTCCTGGTTATTAAACGATCCGGGTGAGTTGATGAACCGGTATTCAAAAGCCGCATTCCAGTTAGGCCGGATATTCTGGGTATGGAACAGGTCGATCATCTGTTCTGCCTTACTTCCCAGTAGATACCCCAGGGTGGAATACGGTCGCGTGGTATTATAAAATTTCGTTTCGGCGACGTTAAAAGTATAAACATCCAGGGAGTGAAGGCCGGCATCCCAGCCCGAACTCATACGAGGGGAAAAAACCAGGTCATGCGCCGGCGTACCCAGGTTCCCCAGGTTGATATAGGNNTTGGAAAAATTCAGGATGGAGGAATCAAGCTTTCTATACCTGCTGGAATCAAGGTACCGGAAATTGAGGGTAATGGAATCCTCCATTCCTGTACGATGCGCCAGGCTATCTCCCTTCCCTCCTCCGCCGGAGCCGGCTCCCTGGAATTTCGAAAAAGGGCTGGTCTGCGCCTGAACACCTTTACTGAACACCCCGAGGCATCCAAGCAATATGACTATTATAATCCTGCTTTTCTTCACGGGCATTAAAATTCGGGACAGTTGAACTGATCGGTTGAAGATACTCATTAACTGGTTGACAGCGTTTTATAAGAACGTTAATATTACAGCTCGCCCATCAGCTATTACAGTTCGGATATCAGTGCCTTAAAAAGGCTTGTCAATTTGGGTTCTGCTTCCCGGGCGGCCTCCAATACCTCTTCATGGGTAATCACATTGTCTTCTTCCCGGATACCGAGGTCAGTGATCACACTCAGGGCGAATACATTTAGCCCCATATGCCTGGCCGCAATGACTTCCTGCACTGTGCTCATACCGACGGCGTCCCCTCCCGCCAGGTGTAATAACTTATATTCCGCACGGGTCTCGAAGGTAGGACCCGTTACACCGGCATAGACTCCTTCATGAAGGGTTATTTCCAGGCGTTTGGCGATGTTTTTCGCTTTCCCGATCAGTTCGTGGCTATACGGTTCGCTCATATCGGGAAATCTCGGACCCAGCGCTTCAAAATTCCGGCCCACCAGGGGGTTGGGGGTAAAAAAGCTGATGTGATCCCTGATGATCATCAGGTCGCCGACCCGGAAAGCCGGGTTCATTCC
This sequence comes from Chitinophagaceae bacterium, assembly GCA_003151295.1. GTDB lineage: Bacteria > Bacteroidota > Bacteroidia > Chitinophagales > Chitinophagaceae > Puia. The sequence goes on from PLXD01000388.1 coordinate 3,043, forward strand.
TCCGGCCGCATTGGAGATCAATAAGGTGCGGATGCCCAGGAACTTCATGACACGGATAGGAAAAACGACCTGTTCAGCTGAATAACCTTCATAATAATGGAACCGGCCTGCCATCGCCACGATGCGGCGTTTCCCGAGCTTTCCGAAGAGCAGTCCTCCCTGATGACCTTCTACCGTAGAAACCGGGAAATGGGGAATATCTTTGTAAGCGATCTCTATTTCTACTTCGATGCCCCCNNGCCGCTACCCAGCACAATACCCGTTTCGGGGCTATGAGGATAGATCTTTTTAATAAATTGGACGGTCTCCTGTAACGCTTGAATAACATTATCCGGCATGATTCTGAAAATTATAAACAGCTGCAAACCTACATTAAAATCCTTTACCTCCGGTCATATTCAGATGCCTCCACACGATGCGATCGATTTGCCATTGAAGGGGTGAGGATATCTGGAAATTTATCTTATTTTCGCAGCAAATTTTCCCACATGAACTTGCATGAATACCAGGCCAAGGAATTACTGAAGAAATATAATGTACCGGTTCAGGAAGGCATTCCCGTAGACAGTGCGGGGTCCGCCGAAGAAGCTTATAAAAATCTTAAAGTACAGTTTGGGAACAGTTTCGCGGTCGTAAAGGCACAAATCCACGCCGGTGGCCGTGGTAAAGGCAAGATCAAAGGGACGGAACAGCGGGGAGTAGCCGTTGGCAAAAATTCCGAAGAGGTCAGGCAAATCGCATCTAACTTGTTGGGAGGCACCCTGGTCACTATCCAGACCG
>PLXD01000417.1 GCA_003151295.1 Chitinophagaceae bacterium
CAATGAATAAGGCTTCACGAGCCGCATGATCGATTGGCTCTATTACTGGAAGAAGCTTTTATAAATTCTTATTTTTATGCAATGAATAAAAACAAATTATTAAAAAGGCTCCCGCGGGTTGGCAGGCTACTGATCGCGGTAGGATTATTAGCAGCATCGGTGACAGCGACAGCGCAGTCAAATACCCCTTCAGGATCTGCCGTATCTTATGTAGATCCTTATATCGGCAGCGGAGGTCATGGACACGTATTGNNCAGGTCGGTCCCACCAATATCGTAAAGGGCTGGGACTGGTGTTCGGGCTATCATTATTCGGATAGCGTCCTCACCGGGTTCTCCCAAATGCATCTGAGCGGTACGGGTATCGGAGATCTGGGCGATGTGCTGATCATGCCTTACACGGGTGCGATCCGGACAACAACCGGCACCCAGCAAGACCCCGTTTCCGGGTATGGGTCTCATTATACCCACCGCCATGAATCGGTGCGTCCGGGGTATTATTCCGTGCAGCTGGAGGATTATGGTATCCGCGCCGAGCTCACCGCCAGCGAGCGCGTTGGTTTTCATAAGTATACCTTTTCCCAAAAAGGGCCCTCACATATTATTATCGATCTGCAGGAAGGGGTCGGATGGGACCTCGCGGTAGATACCTATATCCGTCTCAAAGACGAATATACGATCGAAGGATACCGGTTTTCCAAGGGATGGGCCAAGGATCAGCGCCTCTGGTTTGCTATCCGCAGTTCGGTACCCATTCGTGATTGGAATGTCTATGACAGCACCGAACAAAAGACAGGCAAAGCGTTGAAAGGCCGATTTGTAAAAGGGGTTATTTCCTTTGATAAATCGCCCGGGGTCGTACTCTTAAAAGTAGGGATCTCTCCGGTGAGTAGCGAGAAGGCCCTGGCAAATATACAGGCGGAAGTCCCCGGTTGGGAGTTTGCGGGAACGGCTGCACAGGCAACGCAAAAATGGAATAAAGAGTTGTCGCGTGTCACGATCACCACCCACGACCCGGTTGCCCGCCGCATTTTTTATACATCCTTCTATCATTCGATGATCAACCCTGCGCTGTTCAATGATCACGACAGCGCTTACCGGGGAACGGATAAAAAAGTCTATACTCATCCGGGCTTCGAAAACTATTCCGTATTCTCCCTATGGGATATTTATCGTTCATGCGCTCCCTTAAGCACCCTGGTGCATCCCGACCGCGTCAATGATTTTGTCAATTCGATGCTGGCGATCTACCAGCAGCAGGGCAACCTCCCGATCTGGCCCCTGATGGGCAACGAGACGGACTGTATGGTGGGTTATAGCGCCGTACCGGTCATTGCGGATGCCTATCTGAAAGGTTATCACGGTTTCGATGCGCGACTGGCCTATGAGGCGATGAAGGTCAGTTCGATGCGGGACGACCTGGGGTTGAAATATGTGAAGGAGAGGGGCTATATCCCCTCTGATAAAGAAGTGGAGTCGGTATCGAAGGCATTGGAATATGCCGTCGACGATGCCAGCATTGCGGCCGTGGCCCTCAAACTGGGAGAGACAAAGGATTATACCTATTATCATCAGCGGGCAGGATATTATAAAAATTATTTCGACAGCAGTATAAAATTTCTCCGGCCCAGGATGAGCGACGGAAGTTGGATAACACCTTACAATCCTTTTTTAGCCAACAGGGACTTCACCGAAGGCAATGGCTGGCAATACACCTGGCTGGTGCCGCAGGATGTAGAAGGACTGATCAGTCTGATGGGAGGCGACGAAGCCTTCACGCGAAAATTAGACAGCCTGTTCACGGTGAGCGGAAGCATGGGCGAAAATGTGGCTCCCGATATTTCCGGGCTGATCGGCATGTATGCGCACGGCGACGAACCCAGTCATCACGTGACCTATATGTATGCGTTTGCCGGCAGGCCATGGAAGACTGCTGAAAAGGTCAGACAGGTCATGAGAGATTTCTATTCCGATCAACCGGATGGTCTTTCGGGGAATGAGGATTGCGGCGCCATGTCTTCCTGGTATGTGATGTCTTCGTTGGGATTCTATCCGGAAAACCCGTCCAACGGGGTCTATGTGTTGGGTAGCCCCTTATTCGACAAGGCTGTTATTCATTTGCCGGGCAATAAGGATTTTACAGTCGATGTGGTAGGCAACAGTCCGACGAATATCTATATCCAGGCCATTGAGCTCAACGGTCATAAATCCAACAAGAGTTATATCCTGCATAGCGATATCGTGAAAGGCGGCAGGTTGAAGATCTATATGGGGGCGCAGCCTTCTCCCGATTTTGGCAACAGACCGGAAGACAGGCCCAAATCCTGATCTCTCTGATACCGACAGATGCAGGTGCAGGGGTACGATGCCGTCCGTAAAAGTCAAAAAAGGCAAAAAATGATGTAAGAAAGGCATAAAATGCATTACAAAAGGTATGGTAAGGGTACGATAATATGATAAATTGTGCTTTATACCATTGTAAATCCCTTACCATAACTTTTGCTTATGATACAGCTTCCACGGCGCCTGGCGTCCATTGATATATTCCGGGCGCTGACCATGTTCCTCATGATTTTTGTGAATGATCTATGGTCCCTGAAAGGGATCCCGGGTTGGCTGGAACATACGACCGCTGTAGAAGACGGAATGGGTCTTGCCGATTCGGTCTTCCCCGCATTCCTTTTTATCGTCGGCCTCTCCATTCCCTTTGCCATCAGGGGACGCCAGGCGAAAGGCGCTTCACAGACCAGCACGCTGATACATATCCTGCTCCGTTCGTTTGCCTTACTGGTCATGGGCATCTATCATGTCAACCTGGAAAGCTATAGCAGGGTGGCCGCCATGCTGCCCAGGCCCTATTGGCAGATCCTGATCACTCTGGGCTTTTTCCTGGTATGGATGGACTATCCGGCCGGGATGGAAAAAAGAAAGAAGCAGGTGCTGCAGACCATCGGCATCGTTCTGCTCATACTCCTGGCAATGATCTTTAAGGGGGGAACACCCGGGAAGGAAGCCTGGATGTCTCCCAGCTGGTATGGCATCCTCGGATTGATCGGGTGGGCATACCTGATATCCGCACTGATCTACTTGGTTTCCAAGGACAAGTTATTCATATTGGTGGGCGCTCTTGTCTTCTTTGAACTCTTTAATATAGGATCCAAGGCAGGCGTGCTTCATTTCCTGGATCCTATCCGGCCCTATCTATGGATCAATAGCAACGGGGCACTCCCATCCCTGACAATGGGTGGCGTGGTGGTATCGGTGTTATACCGGCAGTTGGTCGAGAAGGGAAAGTATGCACAGTGCTGGACCATGCTGATCGGTCTGGCCTTAGTGATGTTTGCCTGCGGATTCGCGCTTCGGCCATTCTGGGGTATCTCCAAGATCAGGGCTACCCCGTCCTGGGTGACGATCTGCACAGGGATCAGTATCACCGTCTTCCTGCTTTTGATCTGGCTGGTGGATATCAAAGGCAAAGGCAGTTGGTTCTCGATCATCAGACCCGCGGGTACCAGTACGCTGACCTGCTATCTCCTGCCTTATATCCATTATGCTCTTTTGAATATTTTCGGCGCGGCCATCAGCCTGCCCCTATTCCTGCGAACGGGGGGCATCGGGATCGTCAAGTCCCTGCTTTATGCGCTGACGATCATCCTGATTACGGGCTTGCTGGAGAAAAAGAAGATCAGGCTTAAGATATAGGCTATTGATTTTATCAGGGCGACAGGAATGCTTTGGCGCCATCCGTAATAAAATAAACAACCGGGATTTTCTAACGGCTAGCCAATTCCTTTATTCCCATTTCATTTTATCCCATTTACAAAATCATGTAATATGATTCCGGGAAATTCTGTAGCTTTTAAGTGAATTAATCACCTTTTTCACACTATCCGGCTCACGAATGCTTCCATATCGAAGGTCAGCCAGTACGGTGGCACGTCTTCCCCCGAAAAGCTGATCCCCGATAGTGTTCCGTATGAAGAGATCAGTTTCGTCTTCCAGAAGATCCAGATCTCGATCATCGATTCCAAGACCGGGGCAAATGATGATTGGTCTTCGAATTAGTGGCAGATCTTTTATAAGATGTAAAATCAAGGGCCGGTTAATATTTTCTTGCCGTTCAATTCCTTATGCTGAATTCCGCGCCGATTTTTTCGTCCCTGGAATGACTTCCCAATATTATTTTATAGTGGCCATCATATAATTTCCATCCGTTCTTTTCGAGGTCCCATTTTTGGAGTTCGCCGACCGGAATGGAAAAGTCCAGCTCTTTGCTGCCATTGGCCGATACGCTCACCCTTTTAAAAGCTTTCAGCTCTTTTACCGGCATTCTTTCCAACCCGGGGTATTGGATATAGGCCTGCACCACTTCATCGCCATCCATCGGCCCGAGGTTGCTCACTTCGACGGAAAAAGAGAGAGTGTCTTTGGCGGTATAGGCCTTTTTGAGCGGACGCTTCCAGGCATATCCGAAAGAGGTATAGCTCAGGCCATATCCGAAAGGATATTGAACCGGGCCTGTATAGTAGCGGTAGGTCCTCCCTTTCATACGATAATCTTTATAATCCGGGAGATCGCTTAGCGAGCGGTAAAAAGTAACCGGCAGATGGCCGGAAGGCGAGACCTTGCCCATCAGTATATCCGCGAGGGCATTGCCGCCCTGCTCGCCGGGATACCACGCCTCGAACAGGCCCTTGATCTGGTCCAGCCACGGCATCAGCACGGGGCCGCCGGTCTCGAGCACGACGATCGTGTTCGGGTTGGCCGCNNTCGATGGAGGAGAGATCCACGGCGCTCCCGGCTGTGACAACGGCAATGAGGGGCTTGTTCCCGACGCCTTTGCGTAAGGCTTTTATGTAGGCGATGTGACTGGCAGGGAGACTGAGGTCGGCTTTGTCGCCGCCATGGGGTGCGAGGAATGCATCTCCTTCTTCTCCTTCCAGGACAGGCGTCAGGCCGATGACTGCGATCGTGACGTCGCAGTTAGAAGCTGCCCAGATGCCCCCGAAATGGACGGTGTCGGTAAAGTCGCAGCCCTGGTCGTATTCCACGCGTTTACCAGGCCCAGCCGCGGCTGTGAGGCCTTCGGCAAAGGTCACCATATTGGAAGACATGCCGTGATAATTCCCTGCCAGCGCGTCGAGGGAAGAGGCGTTAGGTCCCACGACCATCAGGGCGTTGTATTTGTCCTTGTCAAGAGGCAATATCTGTTTTTCATTCTTCAGGAGTACCATGCTTTGGGAGGCCAGGGTTCTGGCCAGGGCGATATGCACCGGATTATGCACACTGTCTGCACCGTAGGAGCTGAA
>PLXD01000024.1 GCA_003151295.1 Chitinophagaceae bacterium
TGGTGTAAGATGGTCTTCCTCTTTCCGGAAAATATTGAAAAGATGCGGCTGGCTGTTCTTTTGGGGGGTGATGGATTATGCCGTTCAGCCCGGGGGACTGTCTCTGGATCTGACGGACGTCCTTACGCAATTGTCCTTTACAAGCCTGATTGCATTTATGATATTCCGGTGGAAGGTTTCCGAACAGATTATGGTTTGCGCCGGGCTCCTGCTGCTCACAGAATATTTATACCGGTTTACCCATATCGCGGGATACGATCAGCCCTTTGTCAACCAGCATAATTTTGGAAATTATATTGATCAGTTGCTGACCGGTAAAACAGATCCCGATGGCTGGGTTTCGATCAATTGTATACCGACTGCCGTGCATACCATTGCCGGGGCAATGACCGGCCGGTATTTATCCGGTAAATCGAAAAACAAATTGCCGGTCATTCTGGGATGGGGGCTGATTTGTTTGACTATAGGGTTCTGCCTGGACATAGCCGGTGTAACGCCCATTATAAAAAAGATTGCCACTTCGTCCTTTACCCTGACATCGCTGGGCTGGTGTTTGTTGGGGATCTGCCTGTTTTACTGGTGGATCGATTGCAGGAACCACAGTCGGTATACAGGATTTTTCACTATTGTCGGGATGAACTCTATCTTTATTTATCTCTTTATTGAAATCGTGGGTTCGCGCTTTTTTAATGACTGGGTGGCGGCCATTACCGGTGGATTGCTGGAAACGATGCATGCTCCCGGAATAATCAGCAGCATCGTCTCTTCATTGTGCATATTTGCATTGGAATGGTGGATTTGCTATTGGCTTTATAAAAAGAAAATATTTTTTAAATTATAAGCAATGATTTCTCTTGAAGATGTTTGCGAACAATAAACCCTGGGATATGGAACGAATTGCCCTGATGTTTTTTTTGCTGTGTTTTGAAAGTTTATCTGGTCAGGATTACAAAAAAATACTTATACCGTATCCGCAGGCATGTTCGTTCAATGCGTCAAAATATATGGTAAACGAGAACTTTACCATAAGCGTGAGCGGCCAGCCCGGTCAAAGAATCTACGGCGCGGCTACCCGAATACTGATGCGTTTAAAGGACAGGACGGGTCTGTTCATCACCCAACAGGAAGTCGTGCAGAACGCCGGAACTCCAGCCTCCGGCCTGCTTATCCAGGTTACCCGTGCCGCCAATAATATATTGGGCGTGGATGAATCCTATCACATCATCGTTGCTCCCGATATGGTTAAACTAAGTGCAGAAACTGATATTGGCGCGATCAGGGGTCTGGAAACAATACTCCAATTGCTGCAAAGCACTGAGGGTCATTATTACCTGCCAGGTTGCATAATTGACGACGCGCCCCGGTTTCCCTGGCGGGGACTTTTAATAGACGTGGCCAGGCATTTTATGCCGGTTGATGTAATTAAGCGGAATATTGACGGCATGGCCGCTGTAAAGATGAATGTCCTGCATTTGCACCTGACGGATGATCAGGGGTTCAGGATCGAGTGCAAAGCGTTTCCGAAACTGCAGGAATTGGGTTCCGAAGGGGAATATTATTCACAGGAACAAATCAGGGATCTGTTGCATTACGCGGATGACCGGGGCATTCGCATTGTTCCTGAATTTGATATGCCCGCACATACCACATCCTGGTTTGCGGGATATCCGGAATTGGCCAGTGCACCGGGACCTTATCCCGTAGAACACCGGTTGGGTGTCATGGATCCGGTGATGGATCCCACGCGTGAATCTACTTATACTTTCATCGGCGGCTTTCTGGGAGAAATGTCCAAACTGTTTCCCGATGAGTATATGCATATCGGGGGTGATGAGAACAATGGAAAACAATGGGATAAGAATGCAGCCATCCGGTTATTTATGCAGGAGCATGGCATTCGTTCCGACAACGATCTGCAGGCCTATTTTAACCGGAGGCTGCTGACCATTGCAGAAAAATGCGGGAAGAAGATGATCGGCTGGGACGAAATTTTGCAGCCCGGTATACCCGCTTCGGCCATCATTCAATCCTGGCGCGGCAGCGAAGGACTGGCCATGGCCGCAAAAGCAGGTCACCCCGTGATATTGTCCAGCGGATATTACATCGATCTGAACTTTCCGGCGTCTGACCATTATTTAACGGATCCTTTGCCGGATAGTCTCCATTTAACTACTGCCCAGCGGAAACTTATCCTTGGGGGAGAAGCAACCATGTGGAGTGAGATGGTCACCCGGGAAACCATAGATTCCAGGATCTGGCCCAGGACCGCGGCCATCGCGGAAAGGCTATGGTCAGATGCGTCTGTCAACAGCGTGTCTGATATGTATGATAAACTGGACCGGATCAGCATCCAGCTCGAAGAACTGGGCCTGACCCATGAGAAAAATGTCGACATGTTCCTGCGGCGACTCGCGGGCAATGATCATGTCCGTGCTTTGCGCACTTTTATAAATGCGCTGGAACCTTTTAAAGATTACGGTTTGATTGACTATGCCGGCTATACCACGGGTTCTCCCTTTACAAAGATAGTGGATGCGGTAAGACCTGACTCCCGGGTAGCCAGAGAGTTTAATACCCTGGTCCGGAATTTTACAGCCAACACAAAAGATACAGTC
>PLXD01000251.1 GCA_003151295.1 Chitinophagaceae bacterium
AGCCTATCCCATTGCCGCCTCTCCCGCTGTTGGATTTTCCATCCTGATGATCCCCTTGCTGGATACCCTGCGGGTATTCGGGATACGGATTTTACACCGCCGCTCTCCATTTAGCCCTGACAGGAATCATATTCACCATTTATTACTCGACAAGGGTTTTTCGCATAAAGCCATTACCTTCTTCCTGGTATCGATTAACCTGCTGGTCGTGGCATTGATCTTCCTGTTCAGGACCGTTAATTGTACCCTTCTTATTTTTTCGATCTTTGCCATATTCTTCGGGATCATTTCCGCATTTTATTATATACGTCCCGCCCCCCGTCTGTTTGTGGCCAAGAGCAGCAAGCAGGAAGACGAAGGCAGGATGAAGGCGTCTAAATTGGTCTCATTGACAAAAGATGCGATGCTGGAACAGAAGAACTAAAGCTATATCCATCCCACCCATTCAGATTTGTGTAATTTTCCCTTTTAATGTAGGTTTGCACCGTTGTCAAATCGAAGATTCGGCAACACCGTTGAAAAAACATTAATTCGTTGCCAAACAATTAAAAAATATGTCAGACGATTTGGAGTTTATCCTGGAAGACGCGCAGGAGACCATGAAGAAAGCACTCAACCACCTGGAAACCGAATTGATCAGAATAAGGGCAGGTAAAGCTAATCCGCAGATGTTGGAAGGGCTTACCGTAGATTATTACGGCGCTTCTACCGCGCTGAACCAGATTGCCAATGTTTCCGTAATGGATGTCCGCACCCTTACGATTCAGCCCTGGGAGAAAAACATGTTGCAACCTATTGAAAGATCGATTATTGCAGCAAACCTGGGGGTTACCCCCCAAAATGACGGCAATATCATTCGCCTGTTCATGCCCCCCCTGACCGAAGAGAGAAGGAAGGAGTTCGTTAAAAAGGCCAATGGGGAAGGAGAGCAGGCAAAAGTGGCTGTTCGCAGTATTCGCCGTGAAGCCATTGAGGAGATCAAAAAGCTGCAGAAGGATGGATTGAGCGAAGATGAGTCAAAAGATGCAGAAAAAAAGATACAGGAGCTGACTGATAAATACATCGTATTGGTAGAAAAACATCTTTCTTCCAAGGAAAAAGAGATCATGTCAGTCTAATTCCGGCATTCCCCAGGTGCCCCCCGGCGGAATGAAAGATCCCGCACAACCCGTTCGCATAAGCAGACTGACCGTTTCCTATCTGGTCAACCGGATGGGAATTTTCCTGTACCCTTACCCCTTGCCCGATAGAATAAATGCTGTAATCATACGAACCTGCAACTATGTCAAAGATTGATTTAAAGGAAACAGATACCCGGGCGCCGAAGGATTTTGATAAGGAAGAGACAAAGGAGAAACTTGAGAAAATATTGCCGGAACTTGACGAGCTGCAGAATCTATTATACGCTGAATCCAAAAATTCCCTGCTGGTCGTCATCCAGGGAATGGATGCAAGCGGAAAGGACGGAACGATCCGGAATGTTTTTGGCAAGCTCAATTCCCAGGGCGTGCTTGTGAAATCCTTTAAAGCACCCACTGACGAGGAATTATCCCATGATTTCCTGTGGAGGATCCATTCCCACGCGCCGTACAAAGGGGTCATACAGTTATTTAACCGTTCCCATTACGAGGATATTCTCGTCACGCGCGTACACAATTGGATCGATGATAAGACCGCGAAAAAAAGAATGCAGGCCATCAACGATTTCGAACGATTGCTGACAGATCACAATGATACTCATATCCTCAAATTTTACCTGCATATATCCCCCGATGAACAAAAGGCGAGGCTGGATGAACGGATACATAACCCTTCCAAGCAATGGAAGTATAATGCGGACGATTTTAAGGAAGCAAAGCTATGGGATACTTATCTGGAGATGTATGAGGACTGCTTTGAAAATTGCAGCGAGCCGCCCTGGACCATCGTGCCTTCGGACCAGAACTGGTATAAAGAATGGGTGATAGCTACAACAGTGAGGGATACCCTAAAAAAACTGAATATGCAATATCCGGGCTTAAAGAAATAAAATTTTATAAACTTCAGAATCATTTTCAACAACTAAAATCAACTATTATGGGAATTCTTAAAGAATTTAAAGATTTTGTAATACGGGGTAATGTGGTTGACCTCGCTGTAGCAGTGGTTATCGGCGTTGCATTTGGAGCTATTGTTTCCTCCTTGGTTGATAATGTAATCACACCTCTATTATTAGCGCCCGCTCTCAAAGCAGCCAATCTGCAGGACATTGATAAGCTTGCCTGGGGTACGGTTAAATACGGGAGTTTTTTAGCCGCGGTTATTAAGTTTGTCATTATAGCCTTTATTCTTTTCGTGATTGTAAAAGGATTTAAAAGCCTGGAAAACAATAAAGTTCCACCTGCTGCAGAACCCTCTGCAACAGAAAAATTGCTTATGGAAATCCGTGATGAGCTGAAGAAGAAACCCTAACCTATTTCGGTCAGGCCAGACGATTTGTCATTTGAATCTTTTCATTAAATGTAAACTATCGCGTTATGAGGAACCTTATTGTCAGGAGGAGCCTGTTAAGGAGTTTTTTGTTTTTATTGCTCATCATTGGAGGCGGTTATGTTTTGCAGGCCCAGAATGAGATCCGGAAATTAAAGGATCAATCCAACATAGCCGTGGTCAAGGATCCTAAGGATACGATTAAGATGACCTGGAAGACAGGAGGACTTTATAACCTGACCTTTAACCAGGCGGCTCTCAGTAATTGGTCCGCCGGGGGCGATAAATCGGCTATTTCTCTTTCCTCCCTGCTGAGCGTATATGCCTACTATGCGAATGGCAAACATTCCTGGGATAATACACTGGACCTGGCTTATGGATTTGTAAATACCACCAGTCTGGGCACACATAAATCGGATGACCGCATCGACCTGGTTTCCAAATACGGATATGATCTGGGTAAGAAATGGTACCTCAGCACCCTTTTCAATTTCAGGAGCCAGTTTGCACCCGGATATAATTACCCGGGTAATAACACAAAAGTGCTCACGTCCGATTTCCTGGCCCCTGCTTATATATTGCTGTCCCTGGGGATGGATTATAAACCCAATGACAATTTTTCCGTCTTTTTATCACCGCTGACCGGCCGCGAAGTGATTGTAAGAAATGATTCATTGGCGTCGGTAGCTGCTTTTGGGGTAGATTCCGGTAAGAATTCACGGTTTGAGCTGGGGGCTTTCGTATCCGTCACCTATAATGCGAATATCAGCAAGACGACGATTTACAAAACCAAATTGGACTTGTTCTCTAACTACCTGCATAATCCTCAGGATGTCAGCGTTTACTGGACCAATATTGTCGCCGTTAAAGTCACCGGTGTGATCAGTATGAACCTGTCCCTGGCGATGATCTATGATAACGATATTAAATCCGTTAAGGCTGACGGGACCGCGGGCGGCCCGGCTGTCCAGTTGCAGGAAGTCATCGGGGTCGGGCTCGCCTATAAGTTCGACAACCGGAAAAGAATGGTCGCTAAACCGGCCCAGTAACAAGGGTTGAGCCGCTTTTACGCGCTTTTAGGCCAGGAGGAAAGGAACGCTGTAAAGGCTGGAGAACTTGGGGAAAACAGGGGGATAGCGTACTGATAATTTGAGGTATTTTCGTGGATTCGCGATCATTCGTGTTTCAAAATTCGCGTTAATTGGCGTTATGGAAACTTACCAGATCAGATTACCACAGTTCGAGGGGCCCTTCGATCTTTTATTGTTCTTCATAGAACGGGATGAATTGGATATCTATAATATCCCTATTAACACCATTATAAAGGATTTCCTGGCATATATCCATTCCCAGGAGAGCCTGAATATAGAGCTATCCAGCGAATTCATATTATTCATATCCACCCTGATGCGGATCAAGGCGAGGATGTTGCTGCCACGTAAGGAACTGGACGGGCAGGGCAATGAAATAGACCCCCGCCAGGAACNNGATCCGCATGCTGATGGTCCGGCGGGGCAACCTGCAGAAAGACCTCGCCCAGATCGGTGAAGAGGCCGGGGAGGGCACGGAAATCCAGGCCATTACCCTCTTTAAGCTGATGAAGACCTTTGAAAGGCTCATGCTGAAGATCCAACAAAGGCAGAATAAACCTGTGCATACCGTCGTGCAGTACAATTACACGATGGAAGAGAGCCGGGATCATATGTTCACCATGGTCCGCAAAGAAAAGACCGTTTCCTTCGGGAAGATTTTTGAGATCTGCCATAACCGCATCCATGCTATTTTCCTGTTCCTTTCCATGCTGGAACTCGTACAGATGAAATACATGTATATCATGATCGGGGAAGGCCGGAATAATTTTATCGTTGAGTTCAATGCGGACCGCGGGGAAGAAGAGGAAGACTACCAGTTTTTCAAAGAACCGGCAGACCTCTCCGGCGGCACGTCCTACCCGTCTGATGACTTATCCGATACGACACATCCTATACATCCGATNNATGGCCCGTTGAAAGGCTTGTTTGCATTGGTCCTAAAGTTGATGTTTAAACATCGATAATATATAAATACCGGTTTTAAAGTCGTTTATAGATTCATTCAAAGCAGTTATTTTAAAAAGGATATTTTTTATGCAAACAATCATTTACCCCGCTTCCGGAAGAGGCCACGCTAATTTAGGGTGGCTTGACAGCTATCATTCCTTTAGTTTCGGCAATTGGTATGACGAGGCAAAGGTCCATTTCGGCGCCTTGCGCGTATTGAATGATGATCGTGTAACGGGAGGGGCGGGGTTTGGCCTTCATCCTCATGACAATATGGAGATCGTATCCATTCCCTTTTCGGGCGCGCTGACCCATAAGGACAGCACCGGCACGGACGGGATTATTAAGACGGGTGATGTGCAGATCATGAGCGCGGGCAGCGGCATCAGGCATTCAGAGTATAACGCGTCGAAGACGGACCCTGCGAAATTCCTGCAAATCTGGGTCATTCCCAAAGTCAGGGATATTAAACCGCGTTACGACCAAAAGACATTCGATCTTGAGGCACGCATAGGTAAATGGCAGGTAGTGGTCAGCCCTGACGAAAGTGAGGGGGGCGTTTGGATCAACCAGGACGCACGATTTGCACTCACCAGGCTGGATTCGGGTCAGGAAATCTCCTTTACTCCCAAATTCAAAGGTAATGGAGTGTATCTGTTCGTATTGGAAGGTAGCATCGAAGTGGAAGCGGCCAAATTAGGCAAAAGAGATGCAATAGGCATTTCCGGGACGGATAACTTTACCATTCAGGCTGGCGCCGAACGGACGGAACTGCTTGCCATAGAAGTGCCGATGCTTGCTTAACCGGCATTAAGAATTAGCTACCCCATCAACTGGTTCACTCTTATCTTATCCTTCATCATCTCCCGCGCAACGGTGGCAATCCCCGGTGCGTCGAAGCCGCATTCATGCTGCAACTCCCGTAGGGTGCCATGCTCCACGAGGGAATCCGGGATGCCTAATATCCGGATAGTGCCCTTATATCCATATTCGGCGGCAACCTCGAGGATGGCGCTGCCGAATCCGCCCACGATCGTACCGTCTTCTACGGTGATGATCTTATCGAACTTAGCAAACACTTCCTGCAGCAGTTCCTTATCAAGCGGCTTCGCAAAGCGCATGTCGCAATGCGCTGGGTCCAGCCCGTC
>PLXD01000118.1 GCA_003151295.1 Chitinophagaceae bacterium
TGGAAAAATCAGGTGTAAATTGCATCATAGTAAATCCAGCGGATGTGCCATCATCGGATAAAGAAAAACGGCGTAAAACCGACAAGATAGACGCCCGGAAGATAAGTCGCCTCCGCAGGACCATCCATCACCGTCCTACTATTGAAATAAGCCAGCGGATGGGTCGTAACCGAGCGAAGCGAAGGCAACTGAGGATCGAGCGAAGCTCGGAACGAAAGTTGCGGGCGAAGCCCAACGAGAAGGAGCAAGGAAAGCAACCGAGCAACGCGTAACCGAGCGGAGCGAAGGTTAGGAGTGAGGACAAGCGAGGGACGAAGCTTTGACGAAGCTCGTGAGAACGAGTTCTGAACGGTGTTCAGAACGCAACCGAATGAAATGAAGGTTGCGAACGAGGAACTGAACAGTGTTCAGTTCTGAAGTTCTCACCGACGAAGCTCCAGCGGCGTTGCGATATAATACCGCGAGAGGATCCGTATCTTCCAATCATTTCAGTATCTTCCGAACGTTGCAGTATTGTCCGATCGTTGCAGTTTCTTCTCATCTTTTACACATCTTCCTACCGCCGCAACCACTTCTCCGGATCGAACATATGGTCCTTTTCATCGGACAGCACAAATTCGAGCTGACCGATAGTCGACACGCGTCCCAGGGACTGGCTGGTCTTCACCTGCTGCCCTTTTGAGACGGTGATCCCCTCCAGGTTACTGTAGGTCGTAAAGTATTTGCCGTGCCGGACCACCACCGCATCGACATCCCCGACGCTGAAAACGGCCTGCACTTCTCCGTCGAATACGGTTTTTACAGTCGTTCCCGCATTCGTCTCGATGGTGATACCCTGGTTGTTATGAATGACGCCATGTATATATTCATGGGGACCCCAGGCCATTGCGATGGTCCCGCTGGCGACAGGCCAGGGTAAATGCCCCTTGTTCTTCTCAAAATTATCGGAGAGGCGGATATCCTCGCTCGTTTTGAATACGGTATAGGTCTTTGCTTTTGTTTCAGTCGATGCAGCTACCGGGTTTGTATTCGTATTGCTGCTATTGGAAAGGTTGGCGGTTTTAGTGGGAGTAGGATTCGTCCTGGGCTCGGCATCCTTCTTTTTTGCCTCTTTGATGGCCAGGTCCCTGGCCCGGCGTATCGCCGCCGCAATGGAGCCCGATAAGATATTATCCTGTTTCTGCTTGGCATTCATTTCCTTTTTCAACTCTTTTTCCCTCGACTGCAGGCTGGAGACAACGGCATCCTTTTCCTTTTTTTCAACCTCCAGGATCCCCCTCTCCTTGTTCTGCTTTTTCAGCACATCGTCCTTTTCCTGCCTGGAGACCTTTAAACCGTCTATTTTGCTCTGCAATAAGAGCTGGGTCTTGCTGATGTTATCGGCACGCTCTTCCCGGTAAGCCCGGTAGGATTTCAGATAGGCTACTCTTTTGACCGCATCGTTAAAACTGGTGGCTGAGAAAATAAAATTCAGGAAATCGTAGCTGCTCCTGTTTTTATAGGCATAAACCACGCTTTCCGCATATTGCCTGCGAAGTGTATCCAGCTCTCTGCGCAATTTCAGGATCTCCCTCCAGGATTCGTTCATGTCACCCTGGATGAAGTTGATCTGGGAATTGATATTCTGGATCGCGGATTCGCGTAAACGCAGTTTGCGTTGCAGCAGGGCCAGCTGTCCCAGGGTCTCCTTCTTGTTCTTTTTCGTTTCATCCAGTGAGTTCTTAACCTCCTCTATCTCCTTTTGTATGGCGGCACGCTCCTTCTCCAGGTCGCTCCGGCTTTGAACGGCAGTTTGCGGGGATTGCTGGGCGTAAGAAAAGAATACCGAAGACAGGAGGACCAGGCTCAGAAAAAAAGATTTCAGCATCAGATACACTTTAAATGATTAAAAAGCAGGCAATCCAATAACGCTTATTTTCTCTTATAATTTCGTGGAATCGAAAACGGAAAGCTTAAATTCTCGTTAAAGTTATATTGCTTGTAATTGAATTCGATGTCCAGTTTCGATTGTTCCGCCACAGAGATCTTACGGTAGGTCGAGAACCGGATCGTATCCCTGGTTTCATAGTCTCCATAGGTGACATCGCAGGTGAGTGCCCGCAAGAGATTCGCGTCAGCCAGNNGGGTAAAGTCCGGGTTCAGCGTCAAATAGTTCCTGAATAGCTCGCCCACGCTTACCAGGGACATCCCCACCTGATCATTTTTATAGAAGATGGTATTGCTGCTATCCAGGTAGACCGGGTTGCCGATGAGCAGGTCTTGAAGGGTCTTGAAATCCAGGGGAACATGCGTTACTTCCTGCAGGAAATTGACCGACCGGAATTGAATGACCTTATTGAGATAATTCCTGACTTTGACGCTGTCCGGGGTGATCAGTATCCGAAAGGCTTCCAGGCCCAGCATTAAATTGATGTCAACCCATATCATACTGTCCTTCAGGATATGGATGGTCGCATTGAAATCGTAATCCTTACCGTCCCCGCCTTCGTAATGCACCTTCATCCTGGCAGAAAAGGTCCTGAAATCGATCCGGTTCATCCTCAATTTTTGGATGGCTTCCCCGATGACGCGCATCGAATCGGCTCTCAGGTCCTCCATGGAAACGGTAGAATCCATAGCCGTCTTCAAAGTATCCTTCCTGGTGACGGAGATCGCTTTTTGAATTTTCTTCGCCGATTGAATTTTCTTCGTCGAGAAGCAACCTGTTACCAAAACGATCAGTATCCCTGCCAGCAAAACAATTCCTAAAAACTTTTGCATCATTGTAAAGCTTTTAAAATGAGGGAGGCCTTTAAAAATAAGGGGGACCCTGTTAGAATAAGGGAGACCTAAGATTTTCCCGTATGACCGAAGCCGCCTTCATTACGACCGGTCGCGTTGATCGCATCGACCGGCTTCCATTTGATCTGCTCCACCGGGGCCACAATCATCTGGGCGATCCTGTCACCCGGCTGAATGGATTGCTCTTCCAGCGAGAGGTTGATCAGGATGACCTTGACCTCCCCGCGGTAATCCGAATCGACAGTCTCGGGAGAATTCAGGCAAGTGATCCCCTGTTTGAGGGCCACGCCGCTGCGTGGGCGCACCTGGGCTTCATAGCCCTGCGGTAATTCAATGAACAAGCCCGTCGGAACAATTTGCCTTTCCATGGGTTTCAACACGATAGCTTCCTTCAGGTCCGCCCGGAGGTCCATGCCTGCAGATCCTTCGGTGGCATATTCCGGCAGGGGATTGCCTGATTTGTTGATGATCTTAACCTTGGTTTTTGACATAGGGACAAAAGTAAGGACTTAGGGGCAATCTTTCGTCAATAGCTTATAGCCTTCAACAGCACCGTCGCGTACGCTACCAATCCTTCTTCCCGGCCAACGAATCCCATCTGTTCGGTGGTAGTGGCTTTAATGGATATATCGTCTTCGGAGATCCCGAGTATACCGGCCATCACGCTACGCATGTCCGCGGAATATTTTTTTATCTTAGGGGCTTCGAGGCAGACCGTGGAATCGATATTCACGATACCATACCCTTTCGCTACCACCAGTTCCCAGGTCTTTTGAAGCAGGATCTTGCTGTCAATGCCCTTATACGCCGGATCCGTATTGGGGAAATGGATACCGATATCGCCCAGGTTGAGGGCCCCCAGCAATGCATCGCATAGCGCATGCAGTAAAACATCGGCATCACTGTGCCCCAATGCTCCTTTGTGATGAGGGATCAGGACACCCCCCAACCAAAGTTCCCTGCCTTCTGCCAACTGGTGAAAATCCACGCCGAAGCCTATCCTATATGACATAACCCGATTTTTAAAGAAAACGACAAAAGAAAAGCGTCCCGGTCAACCCATTCAGGCAATCGACCGGGACGCTTCAAAATTATCGGCTTTTCTACAAATTGCCGGTAAATAATTTAATTTATGAGTGTCTTTATTTGGTGGGGGTGACGGGAGTGGAGGATGAGTTTTCATCCTTATCGAGATCGAAGGTCAATCCAAACCGCAGGGTATTGGACAGCGGACTACGGGTGGTACCGCTACCCGAGGGGACCAGGTAAGAGAAATTAAGTCCCATCACATTATATTTAATCCCGACTCCGACGCTGAAATATTTTCTGCCGCCGTTGGTATTGCTCTCATAGAAATAACCCGTACGAAGAAAGAACTGGTCCTGGTATGCGTATTCTGCGCCCAGAGATGCCTGTACCAGCTTCAACTGCCCGCTGAAACCACCATCCCCGCCGAAGGAACTGAACCAGCTGCTCACGACGGGCTTGCTTTTGTATGCTGCCAGGGCGGCAATATCGATCGGACCCCCATTGTCTACCGACAGCGGTGCGGAAGGTACCAGCAATTTATGAAAGTCCAGCCCAAAAGTGACCCTGTTGTCTTCGTCGAACACTTTGGTATATGCTGCGCCCAGACCCAGGTCTGCCGGGATATAATCCTTTTCCGTGGCAGCGTTCGTATAGCCGATCTTTTCACCGAGATTGGTGAAGGCGAGCCCGAAATTCCAGCCCCCTTTTACCTCCGTGGCCCCATGGTAGTAAACGGATACATCCGCTGCTACGGAAGTCCCGGCCTTATAGGTGCTGCTGGATGAAGCCGCCCCGGAAGCCAGGTTCGAATAAATATAGCGCGCAGCCAGGGCCAGGGCCAATTTATCACCCAATTTCCTGGAATATCCGATATCCGCCCCTAATTCCCGGGGACGGCCGTTTCCGACCTCATTACCGCTATAATCCGTGAATTGTATAGTACCCAGGCTAAAATACCGGATGGAACCGGAGATAGCCTCGTTCGGGCTGAGCTTGTAATATCCCGATGCGGCCAGCAAATACACATCGTTCAATCCCAGGTCTTTCAACCAGGGCGTGTAGGTGAAGCCGATTCCGATATCTTTTTTGGCAAAGGGTGTTTTAGCAAGGTTATAAAATGAAGAAGCTGCATCAGGAGAGGTGGCTACGCCGATATCCCCCATACCGCCGGCACGGGCATCCGGGGAAATTCTCAAAAAAGGCACCGCCGTCGTAAGTACATTGATCTGCTGGGGATTTTGGGCATTTACTGAACCTATGAAGGCAAAAAACGATACAATAGCAGTCACTCTGGTCTTCAGTCTATTCATGATGTGTTGATTTGGCCGGTTGTTCTGTTATGTTTTTTAAGGGTAAAAACAGCTAAAATAATGATTACTAACCAAGTATGGGCTATACTGGCTATAGTTCCCATCCTTCCCATCCTTATTAATCTCCTTCGAACGGTTTCTTAGGCAATTTATTGTACGGTAAATCGTTTTTACCCGTTTGGTCCTTCTTATACAAGTTTTTATATATTCAAAAGGGGGTATTTCCGCTCAGGCCGGGGCGGGTTTCTACGCGGGAGTTCAGGAGAATCTTCTTATATTCGCAATAGCGGGGAAAACCTGATAAACTACCCCCGGATGGAACAATATTTATTTAAAGACCACGTTTATCAGTGTTAACAATCTACGGCTAAATGCGTACAAATATGAATCTGAAAAACCTAGCAATCCTCTCATCCTGTTTGGCAATGGTTACTGCCTGCAGCAAAAAACCGGAACAATCCTCCGTTACAGGCTGGAATTACAATGACAAGAATATGGGGGGCTACCAGGTAGCCAAGGAGAAGGAACAGCGCACCGGTCCCGGACTGGTGTTCGTCCAGGGAGGTACCTTTACCATGGGCGCTACCCAGGAAGATGTCATGAGCGACTGGAACAATGTTCCCAGGCGTGTGACGGTCAACTCCTTCTATATCGACCAGACAGAGGTCGCCAATATTCATTACCGGGAGTACCTCTACTGGCTGAATAATGTTTTCGAAGACGATCAATACAAGACCGTACGCGATGCCGCTTTACCGGATACCCTGGTATGGAGAAGCCAGTTGGCCTTTAACGAGCCGATGGTGGAATATTATTTCCGTCATCCTTCCTATAATTATTATCCTGTCGTGGGTGTCACCTGGAAGCAGGCCCATGATTTCTGTCTGTGGAGAACGGACCGTGTGAATGAGAAAGCACTCGTCGACAAGGGATTTATCAATAAAAATTCCCTGAAGAACATACAGGGCCTGGGCCAGGAAAACTTCAACACGAAGGCTTACCTGATGGGTGAGTTCCAGCCCACTCCCGGCGCCGCCGCCAAATCAAAGAACAACCCGTTAAAGAACCCGAACGGTACGCCCCGCACGCAGGTGACCTTTGAAGATGGTATCCTGTTGCCGGCTTACCGTCTGCCGACGGAAGCCGAATGGGAATATGCCGCATTGGGTTATATCAATCAAAATCCTCTTCCCAGCAACAAAGACGGCAAAAAAGGGGAAGAGCTGATCGCCAACAAGCAGGTCTATTCCTGGAGCAACAACGTGAATGGACTCCGCGATACGCGCCGCGGAAGCTGGCAAGGTACTTTTATGGCTAACTTCAAACGTGGATCGGGAGATAATATGGGAGTCGCCGGAGGTCTGAATGATAATGCCGTCTATACGGCCCCTGTCACTTCTTTCTTCCCCAACGGCTTTGGTCTTTATAATATGTCGGGTAATGTGAGTGAGTGGGTGGGTGACGTATATCGTCCTTTGTCTTCAGAAGACGTGAGCGATGTAGCGCCTTATCGTGGTAATAAATTCGAGACCGTCGATCTGGGCAAGGAGAACAAGCCTGACAGAGATAGCCTTGGACGCATCAAATATCGTCCCGTAACAGATGAAGAAAGCAAGAATCGCCGCAACTACCAGAAGGGAGATGTGATCAACTACCTGGATGGCGACTCTTCAATCGCAGGCATTAACTACGGCTATGGCAAGACCACGTTGATCAGCAATAAATCAAGGGTGGTAAAAGGCGGTAGCTGGAATGACCGCGCCTACTGGTTGAGCCCCGGTACACGTCGTTTCCTGGAAGAAGACCAGGCAAGCTCTACCATCGGTTTCAGATGCGCTATGGACCGCGTAGGCAGCCCTGCCGGTAACGGAAGGCAGACCGGTGTCAATTACAAATCAAGAAGACAGAATGCACGTAAACAGTAAGACACGAATGAACGCGAATTAGAAACGCCAATAAACGCGAATTAGAAGACTTAAATAGGTCACTGATAATATTAAAAAGAGCCATCCAGAAATTTCGGGTGGCTTTTTTAATTAATCAAAATCTTACATTCGTGTTCTTTCGCGTCATTCGCGTTCATTCGCGTCTAAATCATTCGCGTCCAAAATTGTTTTATGACCATCGAGCAACTATACCGCCTATACCTGCAGTACCCGTCCGTTCAGACGGATACCCGCAAATTGAAGAAAGGAGATCTCTTCTTCGCCCTTAAAGGGCCGCATTTCAACGCCAATTTATTTGCAGCACAGGCCCTGGAACGAGGCGCCGCTTATGCCATCGTCGACGAGGTTCAACAATCCGGCGAGATAGCGGGCTCCCTTTCGGCAGAGGGATCCGGCAAGATGCAGGAAGTTGTTTCTGATAGGATGATCCGGGTCGACGATGCCCTGCAAACGCTACAGGACCTGGCCGGCTACCACCGGTCTCAGTTCAGGATCCCTTTTCTCGCTGTTACAGGGAGCAATGGGAAGACGACTACCAAGGAACTGATCCATGCGGTCCTATCGACGACTTACAGGACTTCCACCACGCAAGGCAACCTGAATAATCATATCGGTATCCCGCTCACCCTCCTGGGAATACCCAGGGACACAGAGATAGCCGTCATCGAAATGGGCGCCAACCACCAGAAAGAAATTGAAGGATACTGCCGGTATACGCGACCGACCCATGGCATCATCACCAACGCCGGCAAGGCCCATCTCGAAGGATTCGGTGGCCCGGAAGGGGTAAAAAAAGGAAAGGGAGAGCTTTACCAGTTCCTGAAAAAGCAAGGCGGGACCGCCTTTGTCATGTGGGATTATGAATATCTCCGCGAAATGAGCGCCGGCATCCCCCATATCATTACCTACGGGACAAAGGACGCCGCGCTGACAGGTAACCTGAAACAGAGCGAGCCCTTTCTGAGTGTGGACATCACCCGGGGAGCAACTACCGGTACGATCTCCACGCAATTGGTAGGGGATTACAATCTCCCAAATGTCCTGGCAGCCGTCGCCGTCGGTCGGTATTTCAAGGTTCCTGAGGAAAGGATCAGCACCGCAATCGGGCAGTATACTCCTTCCAATAGCCGTTCCCAGCTGATACAAAAGGATGGCAATCATATCATTCTCGATGCCTATAACGCCAATCCCTCCAGCATGAAAGCCGCTATTGAAAATTTTGCCGCGATGCAGGCGCCTTCGAAGATACTGATACTCGGCGCCATGGCAGAACTGGGAGAAGAGAGCCTCAACGAACACCAGGGCATCGTCCGCCTCATCGGCCAATATCCCTGGAGCCAGGTGGTGTTGGTGGGCGGAGATTTCGAGCGGATAGATCATCCTTATCTTCGCTTTGCCGATAGCAAAGAAGCCGCCCAGTGGATGAAGAGTGCCGGACTAAAGAACAAGTATATCCTCATCAAAGGATCCCGAAGCACAAAGATGGAGCAGGTGCTGGAGCCGTTAGCCGACGGCGACCGGAAGGCTCACTTTTAGCACGCAGCCCTCACCGGGAGTGGACCGGATATTCACCTTCCCGTTAAAGAGCTCGGTCCGGCTGATGATATTGGTGATCCCTACCCCCTTGCGATGCTTCGAGGTATCGAATCCCTGCCCGTTATCTGCCACGACAAGCAGGATAGTATCCCCTTCAATGCGAAGGCTAATGAGCACTTCCGAAGCTTTGGCGTGTTTGATAATATTATTCAGCTGCTCCTGGATGATCCGGAAGATCGTCAGCTTACGATGATCGTCGATGCTTTCTTCCGGGAAATCCCTCTTATCAAAGTCGATCTTCAGACTGCTTG
>PLXD01000608.1 GCA_003151295.1 Chitinophagaceae bacterium
GGACCCCTTCGTTACGTCCGTAAAATGGTCGCCGTCATTGCGGTAGAGTTTACCTCCACTTTCCGGGCTGTATTTGTCCCGCAAAGAAGTGGGACCATAGGCATCCGTCTGGTGGGTGGAATGTTGCAAGAGGAACATGTCCAGATCTCCGTCCTTATCGTAGTCAAAGAAGACGGCCTGTGTATTATATCCCAGGATATCGAGACCCCATTTGGCGGCGCATTCCGTAAAAGTATTGTTGCCGTTGTTGATGAACAGCTGGTTGCGGGAATGCTGAAAATAGCGATGCGGATCGCCATTATGATCCCGGGGATCGTAGTTGCCTACGGCACATACATATATATCCAACAGACCATCCCCGTTGACATCGGCCATCGTAACGCCCGTCGTCCAATCGGCATGGCCACCGACGCCCGCGCTGGCCGTAATATCTTCAAATTTGAAATTCCCCTTGTTGAGGTATAACTTATTGCCATTCGTATTCGAGGTGAAATAGATATCGGGTAAGCCGTCGTTATTGATATCTCCGATCGCTACGCCAGCGCCGTTGTAGTAATAGAGGTAATCGAGGATGCTGAGCGAATCCCGGTCAATATTCTCGTTGATGAAGCCTATGCCCGTTTCGGAAGATTTCAGCGGTGTAAAAAGCGTTGGTTGGCGATGTGAACAGGCTTGCAAAAGGATCATGCTCCAAAGAATAAAAAAGCCACGCCTTTTAGATCTGTCCACAGCAAGCTGCTTTATGTAAATAAAAAATGAATTCACTATCAATAAAGCAGGAATGGTAACCTGGGTTACCATTCCTGTCTGAAGAATTAAAAAGCATTTGTAATATAGACAATAGTTGAAGGCACTTACTATTATTATTAATACCCGGGGTTTTGTTTCAAATTCGTATTTGTGCTCAATTGGTTCTGAGGGATGGGTAGAATGATCGTATGATTGTCCGTGGCATCGGCAGGTTTGGGGGGCCAATTCCGGGCTGCCGTGTAGTTGACGGAACTATTATAAACTAACCCGAATCGTACCAGGTCTGTTCTTCTCACATCTTCCCAGGCAAGTTCCTTGCCCCTTTCAGCCTGGATATTGGCAGGTGTTAGGTCGACCATTGTCCAATTGTAGGCTGTATTTCCGGAATAGGCCCGGGTACGCACCACATTAAAATCAGTCAGGGCATCTCCCATGTCTCCTGTATTATATTCGGCTTCCCCCCTCATCAGGTACATATCGGCCGCCCGGAAAACCACCCAGGCGTTGCTCATGCTACCATTGCTGCTGGGTCCGGGTTGAGGCCAGTATTTGATATTTCGAAGTCCCGCATGCCTAAAAGAGGAATCCGTCGTCGGGGCCGTAAAATAGGCCATCTTATCATAATAGTTCACCATGGATTTCAGGTTATTATAATCATCTCCAATCCTAATCGTTTGGTTTACGCTGGCATCCCCGTCATAGGTGCAGCAGGGATCTGAGCTCGAGACGATCCAATTTTTATAGGGCGGATAATTGGTCACACCATCGCCCTGGAATTGCGGCCCTATCAGGTATTGTCCCGTCCGCTGGTCATTGAAAGTACGCACGCGATTGACAACCTGACGACCATTGACTATGCCCGTATCAATGGAATAGCTAGAAGAGGTATCGAAATACTGATAGAAATCATGGGTGGTCGAGGCGCCGTTATTGCCATATCCGCAACAAGGGATACCGAAGGTAAGTGCCGAGTTGAACTCGATCGATGCCTGTACGATACCGTTTCCATTTATTAAGTTATTGGAAGAAATAGGAACGACGAATATATTTTCGGGATTGACCTGGTTCACACCGTAAAAACAGTCGAAATAGTCATATGTAAGTTTTTGGAAGCCTGTATAGGCCAAAACGGAATCGCACATGGCAATGCAGTCTGTCCAGCGAGGACTTCCCGTATACACCTGCGCGTTGAGGTACATCTTAGCCAAGAGGCTGAAAACCATATACTTGGTCACTTTCCCATAAGTTGTCACGTCGACGGTTGATGACAGGTATGGGAGAGCAGCCTTCAGATTAGTTTCCAGCGAATCGAATACCTGTGCCCGTGGAAAATTGGTGACGGTAGCAGGATTTACTTTAAAATTAGTCACATACGGAATATTTCCAAAAAGATCCATAGCCTTATAATAAAACAGGGACCGTAGGGCCACCATTTCGGCAACATCCCCCTGGAGATTGACATCGGTGCCTGCAGGAAGGTTCTGCAGGGTATAGATGACGAAATTACAGGAACCTGCGCCGTTAAAAAGATCCTGCCAGGTGCCGTTTAAGTTTCCATCCACATCGCTTTGTTGGGCCGTGTGATAATACATACGGGCCCACTGTCCCCCATCATACCAGTCGGTTCCCCGGGTAGGATATACCATTTCATCGGAAGTGATCTCCATTTGGTTGCCTGTATTGCCATGGCCGACCACATGGGTGAGTGCCGCGTATGCCGGAGCCTTCCCTGCTGCGATTTCAGCGGCATTCTGCCAGAAGCCGGCACTTGGAATTGCACTGTAGGTCTTCACGTCCAGCTTCGTACAGGCCACCCCGGTGATCATCAGCAAGCCTATCACCGGCGCCCATTTTTTATGTCAGATAATCGTTTCATATTTTAAAAAATTTTCTAAATTAAAGTAATACGGGTTTTTCGAGTTTTTCAGATGATTACTTAACAGATATCGATACACCAAGGGTATAGGAACGTGCCCTGGGGTAAAACCCATTGCCTGCATAGTTATTGTCGAGATATCCCTGACCGGAACCAGCGCCGCCAGTACCACCATAAGCACCGGATAAACTTGTCGCCAAATTTCCGACACCTGCACGGGTGCCGCCCGCTCCGTTATAGGGAGAGATTTCAGGATCCAGGCCTTTGTAGTGGGTAATGACGAACAGGTTATTACCCGAGAAGTACAAACGCAGATTTTCGATGCCGGCAATCTTGGGGAAGGTATATGTGAGAGTCATACTCTGCAACCGCAAGTAAGAGGCTTTTTCCAACCAGTAATCCGAAGTGGTGGGGCCATCTGTCAACCCATTGGTAAAGGCCTCCTTCAAGGTGTTCAGGCCGGGAAAGCGCTGGAAATTGCCCATGTTCAGCCTGGAATTATCATATACTTTCTGTCCATAGTTGCCGGTAAAGGCAGCGTTCAGGGACCAGTTCAGGTAACGGACGGTCGTATTAAATCCGTACGTGAACTTGGGAGAAGGATCCTGGTAATAATATGTCGGATTACCGTTGATACCGACCGATTTCACGCCTGCGGAATCCATTAACTGATTGCCCGCCTGGTCATGTCCTGTATAGTGAGGCAGGTAAAAGACGGAAGGATAATATCCTACCTGCAGATAGGTCAGGGGATTGAAGCTCAAACCCTGTCCGCCGGCGGACGTGAGCTGGACGTGATTGGAAGCCACTGCATTCCCATCCCAGGTTCCCGATAAGCTTGTCACCCGGGTGCGAACCGTAGAGATCTGGCCACCCAGGGACCAAGTGAAATCCTTGTCGCGCACAATATCGACATTAATTCCGAATTCCACTACCTTATTGGTCAGGCTTCCTACATTGGCCAGCACGCTGCTGACGAAATTAGGGGGAGTCTGTACGCCATAATTAAACAGCATATTTTCGGTCTTATTGTTGAAAACAGAGAAGCTTCCCGATACCCTGCTTTTCAGGAAGGAATATTCCAAACCGAGATTTTCCCCTAGCACTTTTTCCCATTGCAGTTGCGGGTTGGGGTTTTGACTGGCGGAATAGCCGACCGGGTAAGGATTGATCGTGCTGGTGGGATCATACGTATGCACGCCGCCACTCAAAAGCAATATGGTATTATAGGCGCCGATCGGATCCGAGTTACCGGTAATTCCATAGCCTGCATTGATCTTCAATTCATCGATCCAGCTAACGTCTTTCAGGAAGCTTTCCTTGCTGAGGCGCCAGGCGGCTGATACGGACGGAAAATAACCCCACTGGTTATTGACCCCGAACTTAGAGGAACCATCCCGGCGAATGCTGGCGTTCAAATAATATTTATTGTCATAATTGTAGGTGACCCTGGCCAGGTACGAGATCAACTTATATTCTTCCTTGCCGGAGGAGATAGAATTAAAGGTTGAAATACCGGATTGGAGGGAATTGTTCTGGTTGTTATCTATGAGATAACCGCTTCCCCTGGCATAAAAGGCATCATCCTCATAATAATTGTATTCGTAAACGCCGGTCGCCGAAATATTGCTTTTGCCGAAACTACCCGTGTAATTAATATGAAGGTCTCCTTTGTCAGAATTGGTGTTCACATCATACTTATATCCCTGGGTGAGTATCCCGCCGTTTGATCCCGGGATCTGCGGCAGATAATAATCAAAAACATTATACAATCTGCTGACATTACCAGTAGCGCCGATTGTAAGTCCTTTCAGCAGGTCGTAATTAACAATCACGTTTTCCTGCTTCAGGTTATCGGTATTTTGTCTCAGTTCATTATTCTCCACCCAGACCGGGTTCACATAGTTATAATTGTAAATCGGGTTATCCACGCCATTTTTTTTCTCGGGGACAACAGGCGGGATATTGTAGGCCCAATAAAAGATATTGGCATCGATATTCTCATGCTTGGTTTCCGTGTTCAACACATTCAACTGGATATCCAGCTTATTATTAAGTGCTTTTTGTTCCGCGCTTAAACGAAGGCCCAATTGCTGCCTTCCTGTATTGATGACGATTCCCTGCTGGTTCTGATAATTCAAAGATGCATGGTAGGTGAAGTTCCCGGTACCCCCGGAAAGGCCTAAATTATGACTCTGGGTATATCCTGTCCGGGTGATCGCCTTCTGCCAATCCGAGCGGCCGCCCTGGTCTAGCGCTGCGGTATCGATTCCTTGCTTTGCCGCCTGGTTCAAATATCCCTGGGCACTCAACAGATCATAATACTTTGCGTCTTTCGCTATGGTGCCGGAACCGTTATAGTCGATCAGGAAGCTTCCACTGTGACCTCTTTTGGTGGTAATGATGACTACACCATTCGCACCGCGTGAACCATAAATAGAGGCTGCAGAAGCATCTTTCAGAAAATCGAATGTGACTATATCCCCAGTGGGAATTGAAGAAAGCACTTCGTAGTTATCCAGGATGATCCCATCGACCACCAGCAGGGGGGTCTGACTGCCATATAAGGAAGCCTGTCCGCGTAAACGAATGAGGGGGTTGGAATTCGGGTCACCATCCGGTTTGGTAATGACCAGGCCCGGAACCTTACCCTGGACCTGATCCATCGGGGTCGTGATAATGCCCTGGTTAAAATCTTTGGCGGAAATGCTCGACACGGCGCCCGTGACATCCTTTCTACGTGCGGTGCCATAACCGACGACTACCACATCGTTCAAGGAAGATTCGGTGGGTTTCAGTGAAACGGCAAAGTTGGTTTCCGATCCGATACTGATTTCGGTAGCCGTGTAGCCCACACTGGAAACCTGGAGGGTTTTTGCGGAAACGGGTGCAGTGAGCTTGAAGTCGCCGTTTGCGTCCGTTGAAGTTCCGCCTTTGGAACCCCTGGCAATTACGGTCGCTCCCGCTACCGGGGCGCCCTTATCGTCAGTGACCTTACCGGTGACTGTTTTTGTCTGTGCGATAGACTGTTGAAGAAATAGCAAAAATAAGAGGCTGAAGAGCATTATTTTTTTGTACATAAGTTGAGACATAAGCAATAAATTTTGGAGAATGAAAGATAAAAACATCTTTTACAAGCAAACATTAAATTTTAAGCATTCAAAAAATTCACCCGATTGCATTTTAATTAAAATTAATACATAAATTATTGGTTTTAAATTGTTTAATTCAAAATATAGATCCTTATCAGCGCGATTACGCAAACGTTTGAGTTAGTTTTGTTAAACTTTTGTGTAATTTCATGCAAACGTTTGCAAACATAGCAGAATTCTTTAGTATTATCTCTTTAGTATTATCTCTTTAGTATTATCTCTTTAGTATTATCTTTTTAGTATTATCTTTTTATCGTCAAAACACCTGGTTCCTTCCCCGTTAAAACACATATTATTTTGCGTAAAAACATCATTGCCTCTCTGTCAAAAGACCAATTTTACTCGTTCAAACAACTTTTTTTCCAGTTCTTTAACCATATAACACCTGCACCCGTTGCCAAAACATTGATAATTATTAAACAAAGACCTGACTGGCAATCATCTTTTGATCCGGAAAAAAAGCAATTTCCGTAGATCTATCCGTCAATTTTAACACAATTTTAATCCTTTCTTTTAAGCCTAATTCAAATCACCTTATAATTCTTACCCCAAATCACTGCTTTTAATTTGTAAATAGCCAGTTACACATCTAAAAAATTTACGCAAACGTTTTCGGCCGCGGAATTTTACGCAAACGTTTGCGTATTGTAAATCAATCGTTTGCATCTTAAGATTTTTGGAGATGACCAACCTGTTTTATGATTATCTGGATTAAATGACGGATTTTTAAACACGGAACCGTTCGGGTCAACAAACACTCATCACAGCGTTAATTCAAAATTTCCATGAGCAAAAGAGAAAAATCAAGGCGGGCTTTCCTGAAAAATTCATTGGGGGCCTTCGCAGCATTTACTATTATTCCGAGACATGTTCTCGGCGGAAAGGGCTTCATCCCACCGAGCGATCAACTAACAAAAGCGATTATCGGCATCGGCAGTATGGGACGTAACCATATCAGTTATGGAGGCACCCGGGTTGTCGCCATCTGCGATGTAGACAGCAAACACCTGCAGGAAGCCTATACCCTGATCGGTGACAAAGGGGTCAAGACCTTCTCCGACCACCGGGAAGTCATCCAACTCCCTGAAGTAGACATCGTTCATATCGCCACTCCTCCGCACTGGCATGGCATTATCGCCGCAGAAGCAGCCCGCGCTGGCAAAGATATATGGTGTGAAAAACCCATGACCGCTACGATCGGCGAAGGCCGCCGCCTGGTTGAGGCCGTCCAGCAGCATGGCAGGATCTTCCGCCTCAATACATGGTTTCGCTTTACCGATAATTTTTATGGGATGGGCACGACCGTGAAACCCATCAAGAAACTGGTGGATAGCGACATGCTCGGCTGGCCCCTCAAGGTCACCGTAGGCCGCCATACCGGCTTCGACTGGAAGTTCTATTGGGTAGGCAAGACCAACCTGCAACCCATGCCTGTCCCACAGGAGCTGGATTATGACCGCTGGCTTGGCCCCGCTCCCTATAAACCCTATAACCCGCACCGGGTACACCAGACCTTTAGAGGCTATTGGGATTACGACGGAGGCGGTTTGGGGGACATGGGACAGCACTATATCGATCCTATCCAGTATTTCCTGGGCAAGGACGATACCAGTCCCGTCTCCATAGAAGTAGATGCCCCTCAGCAGCACCCGGATGCGGTGGGAACCTGGAGAAGGATTACGTACACCTATGCCGACGGATGCCAGATCATCCTAGACGGAGAAGGCAGTGATGAAAATGCAGCCTACATCGAAGGCCCTAACGGTAAATTATACCCGGGATTCCGTTCCGATATCCCTGACCTGGAAAAGAAACTCGCCTCCTTCCCCGATCCGGAACCACAGGTGACCGATTTTATCGATGCCGTCAGGAACCGGAAAAAATTCGCGCTCAACGAAGAGAACGGGCACCGTTCCTGCACCCTCATCAACCTGGGTAAGATCGCACTGAAGCTGGGGCGTTCCCTGAAATTCGACCCGGTCACCCAGACCTTCCCGGATGATGCAGGCGCCAACGCGCTGATCCATGTACCGATGAGGACTCCCTGGTTCATCTGAGCAGTTCAATCTATCCAGATCAACCTATCCAAGAGCCCCTGATTTTTTAAGAGCCTCTGATTAGTAAGAGTCTCCTGATTTGATTACCAGATTTTGATAAACAGACAACATGAAAAATATTCTATCCGCATTTTTTATACTATTCACTATTACGACCTCTTTCGCGCAGGGTTCCACCGACCAGCGTACGACGACCACGCGGATCGCGGATCTACTGGCAATGATGCCCGCCCAAAATAAGGAGGAGTTCCAAAAAAATTTAGAGAATACTGCCGCACTGGGCGAAGACGGGCTGACAGAAATGACCCTCATGCTCCAGGCACCCGGCACCGGTGACAATACCCATGTGGAATATGCCCTTGCCAGTTATTCCTATTATACGACCCGATCCGGTAACGAGACCTTGCGTTCCGCCGCCACGAGGGCTTTTGTTAAGGCCCTGGATAAGACCGCCGACAAAGAAAGCAAAGCCTTTATCATCCGGCAGTTGCAGATCACCGGAAATGACGATGCCGTTGCCGCGCTGCAACCTTATCTGTTAGATGAAAGGCTGAGTGACCCTGCTGCCAGGGCTCTCGTTAAAATCCATACGCCATCCGCCGGACAGGCTCTGCTCGATGCACTCAAAAACGCCTCCGGCAACACGCGCCTGAGCCTGGTCCAGGCCCTCGGCGATAGCCGGTTCAGTCCCGCCGCCACTGCTATCGGCGCTCTCGCTAACACCGATGACGTAAAACTCACCAAAATCGCCCTCTATGCCCTGGGCCGCATCGGCGACCCCGCTTCTGAATCGATCCTGAAGATTGCCGCAGCGAAGAGCGGCTATAAATACGAGCCCACGTGCGCCACTGCGGCGTATACTGATTATGCGCAACAATTATCGCTCAATGGAAACCAACGGATCGCGGAAATGATCGCCCGCAGTCTCCGGAATGCCACGCCAGGGGACGACCAGGTAGCGGCCCACACCACCGCCTTGAAATTATTGGTGGATATACAGGGAGAAAAAAGCCTCCCACTGCTGACCGAAGCCCTCGATGAAAAGAACCCTCAATATCGCGAAGCAGCCCTGAAATATGCCTTGCTCTTCCCCGGCAAAGCCGCAACGGAAGAATGGTTGAAAAAACTGAAATCCGAAAACAAGAACAAGGAAGTAAAACGGGAGATCCTAACGATGCTGGGTAAAAGCAGACAGGCAGAGGCGCTGCCCGCCGTATTACAAGCCCTGAAAGATGAAGATGCGGGCGTAAGGCTCAGCGCCATCAAAGCAGCCGGACAGATCGGCGAGGAGCAATCCCTACCCGCCCTGCTCGAAGTAATGAAAAAAGGCAACCCGCATGACATCCAGGCGGTTAAAAATACGCTCCTGGTCATGAAGGGAAAGGGTATCCCCGATGCACTCGGGAATGCCCTGGCTTCGATGCCGACACCCGGTAAAGCCGCCCTCATAGATGTACTGGCTGCCCGTTCCGCAGACAGCCGGATCAACGATGTGCTGCCCCTCGTCAAGAGTAGCGATACGGCCGTCAGCCACGCAGCTTATGCCGCCCTGAAATCGATGGCTACCCCGGCAACCCTTCCCCAACTCTTCCCCTTGCTGCTGAACACCACCCAACCCAACGGGATCCGTGCCGTGCAGGATGCCATTATCGCTGCCAGCGCAGGAATCAAGGATACTGCCCAACGTACCGACAGGATACTCACGGAGATGAAGCAGGCACCTGCGGATAAACAATTCCTATTCTACGATGTCCTGGCCGGGATTGGCAGCAAACAGGCACTGCAGGTCGTCTCCGCCGCATTCGAAAGCGGCAACGACCCAACCAAAAAAGCCGTCGTCAGCTCCTTATCCAACTGGCCAACCGCCGTCGCAACGGAACCTCTCTACCGGATAGCCCGCGGGGAAGGCAACGATGCTTATTTCGGGGAGGCCCTCAAAGGGTATATCCATCTCGTGAGCATTTCTTCCTACCCTGCAGATCAGAAGCTCCTGCTCCTGCGCCGGGCTATGGATATTGCAAAGACTACGACCCAGCAACAGGCTATTTTAGAAGAGGTACAAAACTGTAAAACCTTTATCGCCCTGGTATTCGCCGGTAACTACCTGGACAACGCCGCCTTGCAACAACAGGCTGCCGTCGATGTGATGAATATTGCCCTCTCCAACAAATCCTGGAGCGGCGCCGTGATCCGCAACCTGCTGGAAAAAACCATCGCCGTACTGAAAGGAGGAGACAGCGAGTATCAGAAACAGGGTCTCCGCAAATACCTGGCGGAAATGCCTGCAGGAGAAGGACTGGTACCAATGTTTAACGGAACTGACCTTACCGGTTGGAAAGGACTGGTGGAAAACCCCATCAAAAGAGCCCGGATGGATGCAGCCACCCTGCAGAAGGCACAGGGGAAAGCCGATGAAGACATGCACAAGAGCTGGTTTGCGAAGGACGGCACGCTCCAATTCAGTGGAAACGGCGAAAATCTCTGCACCGTAAAAAAATATGGCGACTTTGAAATGTATGTCGATTGGAAGATAGACCCGGACGGCGATGCCGGCATCTATCTCCGCGGCTCTCCGCAAGTCCAGATCTGGGATACTTCCCGCAGGAACGTAGGCGCCGAAGTAGGATCCGGCGGTCTCTATAACAATGACGTTCACGAGAGCAAGCCCCTCGTGCTGGCCGATAATGCCATCGGGGAATGGAACAGCTTCCATATTATCATGATGGGTGACCGCGTCACCGTCTACCTGAATGGAATACTGGTCGTGAATAATACCATCATGGATAACTATTGGGACCGTAAACTTCCCATCTTCCCGGAAGAACAGATCGAACTGCAAGCTCATGGCAGACATGTCGCCTACCGCGATCTTTATATCGCCGAGATCCCCCGCCCCACTCCCTACACCCTGAGCGAAGAGGAGAAAAAGGACGGCTTCGATCTCCTTTTCGACGGCACCAATATGTTCCAGTGGACGGGGAATACGACGGAATACTCCATCGAGGATGATGCCATTGCCGTACACCCCATCGGAGGCAATCACGGAAACTTATACACGAAGAATGAATACCAGGATTTCGTATATCGATTCGAATTCCAGCTCACTCCCGGCGCCAACAATGGGATCGGTATCCGCGCGCCCCTGGAAGGAGATGCCGCTTATGTAGGCATGGAGATCCAGGTATTGGACAACGAAGCCGATATGTACCGCAACCTGCATGCATACCAGTATCATGGTTCGGTATATGGCGTCATCCCGGCTAAACGCGGCTTCCTCAAGCCCGTGGGCGAATGGAATACGGAAGAGATCACTGCCATCGGTAACCATATAAAGGTCATCCTGAACGGGACCACCATCCTCGACGGGGATATCACCGATGCCATTAAGAACGGTACCGCGGACAAGAGAGATCATCCAGGCCTGAAAAACGTCAAAGGACATTTGGGCTTCCTCGGACATGGCGACGTCGTGCGATTCAGGCACATGCGCGTGAAAGACCTGACCGCAGCGGAAGCAACCCAGACTCCCGCAAAGAAGAAAAAGAAGAAATAATCCAACCGGAGCCTTCGGATCAAACCGGGGCATCCCAGGATACTGTAGAATATTATAGACAAAGCCCTCCGCGAAAACGGAGGGCTTTTCATTTTATCGTGGTTTTATCGAATTCAGAAATGTAGTCAAAAAAATCGCTTCCATCCGGACCTATCTAACTCTTATCGACATACCTGTAGTTCGACTCGTTATACCGGTCTCCCGTGTTCGGATACCGCGCAAGCAACTTTTCTATTTCCTGCAACTTTTCTCGTGTCAGTTCCACGTCCACCGCACCGGCATTGTCCAGTAAATATTTTCTCCGCTTGGTGCCGGGTATGGGAATGATATATTCCCCCTTCGCCAATACCCAGGCCAAAGCCAGTTGAGCCGGCGTACAATGGATGGAGCCCGCAATCGCCGCGAACCCTTCGGAAAGATGTTTGTTGTTTTCCTCATGTTCCTGCTGATAACGCGGCAGCGTCTTCCTGAAGTCATTCTCAGCCAGTTCATTTACATGCAAAGTGTTTGTGACAAGGCCCCGCGCCAACGGGCTGAAAGGGATGAAAGAAACACCCAGTTCCTTACAGACAGGCAAGATGTCCTTTTCCACCTCGCGGGTCAGTAAGGAATACTCGCTTTGCAAGGCGCTGATGGGGTGAACGGCATGCGCTCTTCTCAACGTCCGGGCCGAAGCCTCCGATAATCCCAACCATCTTACTTTGCCCTCTTTTACCAGACCGGCCATAGCCCCGACCATTTCTTCAACCGGTATATCCGGGTCGATACGATGTGCATAATAGAGATCTATGGTCTCCGTTTTCAGGCGTTTCAGGCTTTTCTCAATGGCAGTCTTCATATAAGCAGGAGAACCGTCGAAAAAGCCCGGCTGGCCATCGACCCCAGGCCGGAAACCAAACTTCGTAGCAATAAATATCTTCTGCCGGTTGGGCTGTAGTACCCGCGCTACCAATTCTTCATTTTTACCATTGGCATAGATGTCGGCCGTATCCCAAAAGTTGATGCCGATCTCAATGGCTTTTTCCAGCGTAGCGATCGATTCCACATCGTCGGGTACGCCATAGGCATGGTTCATTCCCATACACCCCAGACCGATTGCGGATAAGCGTATACCTGTTTGTCCTAACGTCCTGTATTGCATTGATCAGATTTCCTGCAAAGTTCCGGGAATATTCATTCATATGCAACACTCCTCCTCTTTTGCGTGTCCATAACAAGAGAATCTGCCCTTCCGCATTAACTTTATCCCCTTATCATGAGAATGGATCTTTTTACCAGAAATACCGGAATCGTTCTTCGCACAATGGGAATCGCCCTTGGCTTGTCATTTTGCTGGGAGCCTGCAGGAAAGAGGCTGCTCCCTGTTCCGGCAACTGCGGCATACTACAGGTGGAAGGAACCGTCTACGACCTGTCTACCAACCTGCCGCTAAGCGGCCAGCCTATTTCCGTAACGCTGACCCAGGACCAATTTTGCCTGCCCTGCTTGTCCTACAAGCTGGCATCGGGACTGTCGGATAATAACGGGCACTTTCAATTGTCCTATTCATTGGATACAAACCTGCTGAAAGAATATCACATCATCGTTTCCGTACCGGTTCCCTCCAACTATATTTTATTTCCCGTGCTGAGAGACTCCCTGAACAGCAAGACCAACCAGTCTACCCAGTCCGCCAATACCCGCAATTTCGGGTATACAAACCTCGACAGCATGCAAAACCTGAAATTCGGATTCTATGCTTCAACCCCCTTGAAGGTGAACCTGCACCGGGTCTCCGCGATCGTTCAACAAGCCCCTCTCTTCTTCCTGTATGCCAATATCAACGGTTCCGATATCCTGAGCTCCTTGTCGATCGTCCAGACAGCAACCAACAAAGACACCTCCCTGGTCATAAACACCTCTCCCAATCTTTTCACACGAATAAACTGGAACAAATACACAACGGCTACCGAAGTGCAATCCGCTATCGATTCGGTAAAATGCACGCCGGGCGGAAATAATGCGATTGATATTTATTACTAAGTATCCGGATCACTCGCTCCTCAACGCGTGTACCGGGTCTGCCAGCGCGGACTTGAAAGCCTGGTAGCTCACGGTAGCAAAGGTGATCACCAGGGCCGAAACACCCGCCACCGCAAACATCCACCAACTAATAGGCGTTCTATAGGCGAAATCCTCCAGCCATTTATTCATGATCCACCAGGCCAGTGGCGAAGCGATCACGATAGCAATCAATACCAATCTTATAAAGTCGGATGTAAGCAAGTGTACGATGGAAGTCACCGAAGCGCCGAGCACTTTGCGAACGCCGATCTCCTTTACACGTTGTCCGACGGCATGAAGGATCAATCCGAACACGCCGAGAGCAGCCAGCAGCATCGTGAGCGTGCTAAAGAAAACAAACAACTGCTGCAATTTTGACTCGGTCTCGTATTGCCGGCTCAGCGTTTCCTCCACCCACTTCATCTCCAGCGACCTGCCGGGATAGAATTTCCTCCATAATGCCTGCAGGGCAATCATGACCTGCTTTTCCGAGCCGGGTCTGACCCTGACAAGCATGCCTCCATTGTTCATCGAATGCATGGCAATGATAAAAGTAGGCCCTGTCATTTGCCGCAACGATTCGTTATTGACATCCTCAATGATCCCTACAGGATTGGTAAAATCATTTTTTATTGACATATTTAGTTTGCTGACATGCAACAGGCGCGCAGTCGTCGCCGTGATAAGAGAAGCTTGACGCCGGGTTCCGGGAGGAGAATAAGGAGAAAAACTGGAATCTTCCACGGCGTCCGTCCTGTTTTCAGGATTCAGCAGGCGTCCGCTACNNGGCTACGCAGACGAAGACCCAGTGTCCGTGCAAGATCCGGATCGCCCGCAATATACCATACCTTTATTTTACCACCCGGGTGATCGGGATCGTCAAATTCACTGGACATAAAGCCCGCACCGTCGGCAGGCAACCACGCAGATATGCTGGCCTGCTCAACGCCCGGAAATTTCAGCAACTCATTTTTAAAAACATCTCCCTTTCCCTGCCAGGAAATGCGGCCGATACTCAACAATCCTTTTTTATCGAATCCAAGATCCTTATTGTCCATAAACCGCACCTGCTGCTGTACGACGATCATGGCCAGTAGCACGACAATGGAAATAGAAAATTGGACCACCACCAGGCTTTTTCGCAACCAGCCCTGACCCGAAGCGCCGGAGGAGGCCAATCGCCCGCTTAGTGAACCGGCCGGATTGAAACCAGCCATCAACCAGGCCGGATAGATCCCCGTGAAGAGGCTGACCAACAGGATCATCCCGCAGGCAGAAGCCAGCATGGGCAGGCGGGAAACAAATGTCTCCATCAACGAATGCCCAAGGAATCTCTCGACGAGTTGTAAAGAGAGCTGGTAAAGACAGATAGAGAGCAGCGCGGAGATACAAAAAAACAACAAGGTCTCCGCCAGCATCTGCCGGATGATATGAATCCGGCCGGCGCCCAGTATCTTCCTGACCCCCATCTCCTTCAGACGCGTAATGGATCTGGCCGTGGTCAGGTTGATAAAATTGATGCAGGCAATCAACAACAGCAGCAGGGCCGTTCCCGAGAAGATATAAATATTCCGGGCACTTCCTTTCACGGACTGATCTTCCGCGAAGTCGGAATGAAGGTATACGTCTTTGACGGACTGAAATTCGAATTGATACCTTATTTTCGAACCCATAAAATCCCGGTACCATTTATTGACCTTCCCGGTAAATTTTCTGATGTCGGAGCCCGGCGACAGCAACAGGTATTGCTGTACGGACGTCCCATCTCCTGCGTGGGATAATGGTTCCGGTGTATGATTTTCTACTTTTATTACATCCGCACGGAGATGGGTGTTTGCAGGCAGATTCTTTATAATTCCCGTAATAAGAAAAGAGTCCGCTTCTCCATAATCCGGAACACTATAAACCATCCTGCCCACAGGATCCACCCCCTTAAAAAAACGGTGGCGAAAATCTTCCGAGATCAGCAGGTTCGGGTGCCCATTCACATAGATCCGTGGATTCCCCTCCAGCACGCTGATGTCCAGCATTTTCCAGATCGAAGTATCGGTTCCGAGCGCCTGGACAGATACCCCATTTGAAAGATCCCCATTGAATCTCAACCTGAGATCGGAAACCCTCAACCCGGCAACCGCCTCCACTTCCGGGAAATTTTTTTTCAATTCCCCCTGAAGACCTTTAAAGGACGATGAAGACCGGTCATAAAGTCCCTCTCCCATCTTGTTGACGGAAACGATCCTGTACAGGTCGTTGGCGCGGCTCCATTGCTTGTCATAAGACAGGTCATCGATCACGACGGTTGCGACGATCATGCAAGCCCATAGCCCGATTGTCAGGCCAAGGATATTGACAAAAGTATACATCCTGTTCTTTGCCATCCCCCTTAACGCCGCCCGTAGATAATTTTTAAGCATACATCAGGCTATTATGATTTAATAATTGCATTGATCAATCCGCTCTAAAATTACAACTCCTTTATTTCACGACATCCCTCCATATCCATTCCCTTTATTTCAGCGTCAACTGCACGCCCCCGTCACCTCCATCGACCGTGATCGGTATCCCGCCTCCGTTCAGGGTTCCTTCAACGCGCTTCTTATCGATCTTTCCTGTAAATGCGCTTGAAGCAAAATCGGCACTGACCCTGTCACCATGGATGTTCAGTTCGACCCCCTGCCCCTTAGGGATTTCCAAAGCGATATTCCCACCCGAATTATGGATCCTGACAAACTTCCCCATTCCCGTCATGGACACGTCGATATTGCCTCCATTCGTGGAAGTCTCCAGGCTGCCGGACAAGCCGCTCATATGGACATTTCCGCCGGAGGTATGCGCAGACAGATCGCCGTTGATGACTTCCGCGCTCACCGAACCGCCGCTGGTTCCCGCCGTGACCGCTCCCTCAAGATTGCGGAGGCTCAGATTGCCGCCCGAGGTTTCGACCCGGACTTCGCCGATCGTTTCCCCCGTGAAAGACTTGGTGATAAAGGGCGTTTTTGAAGGCCAGTCCTGCGCCTGCGCGCCCAGAGAGGATGCTGCCAGTGCGGAAATCGTCAGGAATGATAAAGTCAGTAGTGTTTTCATATTTGATGATGATTATTGATGATTGATAAATGTAAAAGTGTTCGCTGAATAGCCATCGGATCCGTTTCAGAAAGCCAACTAATGATTGGTTGTTTGTGTCTTAGTCCGATCAATGTTTTGCGGTATTGTATTGAAGTTGAAAAGGAATATTATCCGGGTTCCCGCTTCCGGGCAGGATATAGACAAGCTGGAGCCCGGCGCTACCCTGTTTTTGGAAATATTCAAGCCGGAATGGATAGAATCCCTTCAACAAGGGAATCGTATAAGTCTGGAACTGGCCGCCTTCATGCAGACCATTATAATCGATCAGCACCTGCTTGTCCAGGAACAATCTCGCGCCTCCCGCACAGTCAAACCCAAAGAGATAATAGCCGTCTTCCTTTACTTCCAGCCACCCTTGCACCAGGCAGGCAAAGTTGTTTTGGTGTGGCAGTTTATGAATATCGAAACTACTGTCCGTCAGACCCGATTGAACGGGTTTTAATTTTTTAAAGTCCGGGAGACTATCCCATACCCCTTCATAATATGAATAGGAGAAGCCACCCGGTTTCGCATTTTTTGGTTTCGGTCCTGCTGGCATCGATTCTCCTTCCTTAAAACTACCGGTTGCAATCTTGCTATAT
>PLXD01000075.1 GCA_003151295.1 Chitinophagaceae bacterium
TCCCAGTTCCCGGGTATACAGGGAGCAGCCATAGAACTTATCCATGCCCGACAGGTCGATATAGAATTCGTCGACCGAGGCTTTTTCGAATACGGGCACTTTGTCGGCGATGATCTCGGTCACCAGGTTGGAATGTCTCGAATAGCTGTCCATGTCCCCTTTTACGATGAGGAGCTCCGGGCAGAGACGCTTGGCGAGCTTGACGGGCATCGCGCTCTTCACCCCGAATTTGCGCGCCTCGTAACTGCAGGAGGCGATCACCCCGCGGTCGGAATGCCCCCCAACGGCAATGGGCCGGCCGCGGAGGGCCGGATTCTTCAGGCATTCCACGGACACGAAAAAACAGTCCAGGTCGAAATGGGCAATATTACGGAGTGAGGGTGCCATGGTAAGTGCTTAACCTGGCGGCAAATTACTAATAAGATTAGTAATAAGATACTATTTTTATTAGTTGGCTCATTTGCAAGGGATTGGAAACTACGGACTGTAATTTCTTTTCTTTCATTATTTACAATTAACCTGTAAGTTTAATTCAAATACTCCTTGATTCTATGCCATCTATCTCCTTTAAGCGATCTATCTTCTCTATGCCATCTATTTTCAGACATGCTGAATGCTTATTTTTTACGTTTCCCGTTCTCCTATGCTCCTGCTCGGAATTTACTCAAAAGATCAGGCAGTTACAATCAGAAGAAGGAAATTGGGAAATTTCCAGCAGGTCTGCTTCTCGCAACACCTATACGGTCAACGGCCTGTTAGACACGACATTTGTTGTTTCCTACATGTATATAAAAGGACAATTATCAGATAGCGGGGAGTCGATGGAGATCCAAAAATGATTATTCATAGGAACACAAATAAGGATACGGTATCGATAACATACAACTCTTATGTAAATGGGCAAAAAGCATCGGCTTATACCATTGATGGAAAGGCAGATACTGTCTCAAAAACTACCTATTTAAAAACGGATACTTATTTAATGGAGATTGTGAACCATGTAAATTTGGGCCACGCCGATTCAACCTGGGAGATAAATAACAAAATCAAACTTCAGATTAGTATGATCCCTAACGCTAAACATCCCTTCAGGACCAAGACGATTTATCAATACGATCCGAAAGGAAATGAGATACAATCAGTTCATTACAAACAATATGTGCTTCTGCCTGTACCTGGCCCGAAATAGGAAAACAACATCCCGTTACGATAATTTTATATAGAAATCACCGTTGGTGATCGTCTTTTTCAGGTTCAGATAAAGGACGAATACATCCCCGCTGAACGTTCCCTTGATGCCCGTAGCATCGATGGAGGTAATTACCAATTTCAGGTGGTTAACTACCGTAACACTTCCGCTGGAAACAATAATATTACCGGCCTGGTAAGTGCTGCTGATGCTTGCAACCGAATATCCCAAATAGGTGGAGTATGCGGCGCCGGTGTCCGAATAGGTTCCCACGGCTACCGCATTATTGAAATCATTGTTTTTGGTAACGCCGATGGATATGGCCTCAGACCCGGTGGAATCCAAAGACCCCATTATTTCCAAAAAGGCCTGGGTTCCATCTCCGACATTTTTCGCCTGGGGGCCCACATTGAACGACTCTTTGACGCCATCGATCATGCAAGATATATGATAGGTTGCCGGGGTATCCGGGCCGGAATTGTTCTTTTTACAGGAAGGAAACAAACTTATCGATACACAAAACAGAATAAGGATTTTTTTCATATGATGTGGTTTTAGAGGTTCTTCCCCTCTAACGGGTCTCTATTTGTTTTATTACCAATAACAGGGTTTTTATGAAATTGTATACGCAGGTCGGTTTTTAATGTTTATTTTCAATAACATGAACCCAATACCTGCTCCAGCATCTTCTCCCGGTCCTTCTCCCGCTTCGGGGTCTTCAGCTGCGTCCTCGCCGGCAGCCCCATTGCCGCAGCGAACCGGTGAAAGGCTCCTGTCCCTGGACTTTTTACGAGGGCTCATTATGGTTATACTGGTGCTGGGAGAAACGGGGTTCTTTATGAAACTGAATCACGCTTTTCCAAATTCCTTGACAGGAATGCTCGCCTACCAGTCCGAACATTCCGATTGGCGCGGTTTACGCTACTGGGATGTCATCTTGCCCGCCTTCATGACCATTGCGGGAACGGCGATGGCCTTCTCCTATCATAAACAGCAGGGCCAACCCGGTCATTCCTGGAATCGCTCCTTCCTGAAGACGCTGAGAAGATCCGGCTGGCTGCTTTTCTGGGG
Source organism: Chitinophagaceae bacterium (assembly GCA_003151295.1). GTDB lineage: Bacteria > Bacteroidota > Bacteroidia > Chitinophagales > Chitinophagaceae > Puia. Next base: position 2,261 of record PLXD01000075.1, read on the forward strand.
AATACTCATCTATGCCGTGCGGGGGCAACACCTAAACTTCCAGTTGAGTAATGTGTTGACACAATTGGCCTTTACTTCAGTCATCGCGTTCCTCGTCATATCGAAGCCCTTATGGTGGCAAATGGGCGCAAGTATCCTTTGCCTGATCATCCCCGAGCTATTATTCCGGCTCATTCACATCCCGGGTTTTGATCAGCCTTTCGTTGAATTCCATAATTTCGGCAGCTATATTAATCAGGCCCTCGGAATTACACCGATCGNNGGGGTGTCATGGCGGGCCAGTTATTCCTCTCCGGCAAAAGCTCCAAACAAAAATTCGGGTCGCTGGCGGGTTTTGGCCTGTTGATCCTCGTCTTGGGTTTTTTATTGGATGGGACGGATATTACTCCCATGCTCAAATGGATATCGACGAGCTCTTTTGTCCTGGCCACCGGCGGCATCACGCTGATCGTGCTGGCCCTTTGTTATGAATGGATAGACGTCCGCAGGCATCGAAAACACCTTGCCTTCTTTATGATCGTCGGGATGAACTCCATTTTCATTTACCTCTTCTTCATATTCGTCGGCGACCATTGGCTGAATGGTTATATGGAGATCCTCGTGAGCGGCCTGCTGAACCTTGCCGGCATCCCGGTGGCAATCGGGGCCGCCTTTAGTTGCCTGGTGGTCTTCGCCATCGAGTGGTATCTGTGTTATTATCTGTACAAAAAGAAGATAATTTTTAAAATATAGGCCTATTTGTACGCCGGGGTGGATGTGGAAGAGCAATAATCACTTAGATTTAAAACCTTTACGCGACTTCATCCCAGGGATCAATTCGAAGGCACCGGCGCCTCCTTTATAATTAATCTGCCGATGTCCCGAACACTGCCGGTATCCTGAACATCAAAATAGAAAAGTCAGGCCCTTTTGGACCTGACTTTTCTATTTTTACATCGGGTATGTCTTATGCTTATTCCTTTTCTTCCTTAGCCTTCAGGTTCACTTTGCTTTTTGCAAGTCCCTTGAGGCTTTCGTCTGCTTGATTTTCTTCGCCAAGCGTAGTCTCAAAAATGCCGGCTATCTCATTATATCCAAGTGTTTTAGCGATTTGTACCAACCCGCCGTAAGTAGCAATTTCATAATGCTCCGCCTTTGTGCCGGCAAGAATTAATCCGGCGTCGCGGGTGGCCGTACCTTCTTCGGTGTCATCGATAATGCTTTCTCCCTCTTTGGTGATTCCTTCCATGGCTTCACATTTTTTAGCCTTGGCTTCGTAACCCAGGATGCCAAATGCCTTTTCCAATCGGGTCACATGTCCCTTGGTAACCTCCAGGTGATTGGTAAAAGCTGTTTTCAAATCTTCGGAAGTGGCTGCTTTCGCCATTTTAGGCAAGGTCTTTACCAGGTGCTTTTCAGCCCAGTAAATATCCTTTAATTCGTCATGAAAAAATTCCTCCAACCGGGAATCGCTCTCCTTTTTGTCCATCTTATTGTCATTTTTAGAATGACTCTTACCGATCGGCGTTTTGCCGTCATTTAAAGCGGTCTTATGCATTTGTTTCGTTTCCATAATTTATGATTTTTGATGTTTGATTATACGATAACATAAGCATGAATAACCGTGCCACCTGTTATTCGCCTGGGAAATAGGCATCCATCCCCCGGGATTGGATGTGGATTTGGGAATATGTCTCAACAAGCGGGGAATAAAAGGAACATTTGCAGCTGTATATTTTATTTATTCAGCAATAGTTTCCCAGGTCATAATACGCTATTTTTATACAAATATTTTACATGGATCAGGCAGCCGCAAATATACCATTGACCGTCGATGAATTGGAAAAAATGGGTTTTTACGAATTCGATGAAGAGCAATGGCAGCATGAAAACCAAACCGGCCCGGAAGTATATGTGTTAAAACGCATTCACACGGAATCCGGCTTGGATACGTTTCAACTCACCCGATTCGACGATGATGACGAACCGATCGCTGAATCGGACCCTTTTCATTACCTGCATGAATTGAAAGAGATTTATAAGGATAAATTTCAGATAGCACTCGCTTAAATCATTGATAACAATCTAAAACATTACTTATTATTCTAAATTCCCTCAGTCATTTTGCCAATGTGCGGGTTATCGTATTTTCAATATCCCCCACTTTTTCCTGGCTTATATTGTCGTTGACAATAATAATCGATCCGTAATCTTTATCCGGATAGAAGACACACTGATTTGGATTCCTCCGGTCGTTCCCCCTGCACCAGGAAAACATAATCGAAGATATCCGGTATATCTACAGAATAGACTACGGATAAAACCGCTTCAGCATTGATAATGATGGGGTTGCGTTGCCATAAAATAATGAGAAGTTTCCCCCTACGCTAATTTTTAGCCGGTTATCGTTATAATGTAATTATAATGTTATATTTATATAAAAAAATACTAATATGGCCCCTACACTCGATTCACCCGCCCAATCCTTATTTATCCCGGTTTCATCCGGGCTCTTTACAGGCTCCGCATCGGCTGATCTTAAATCGACCCTTGTTCTCGGCGCCTCGGACAACCCAAACCGTTACAGCTTTCGCACCGTCAATCGCCTTCGGGATAAGCACCACCCCGTCACGGCCATCGGCGGGAGAAAAGCCCGGGTCGCCGACCTGGAAATCCTCACCGGCCATCCCGAGCTGGAAGGGATCGACACGGTGACCGTCTACCTGAATCGCGAGAACCAGCGCGAGTACTATGATTATATATTGTCCCTGCATCCCAAACGCATCATCTTTAACCCCGGCGCGGAGAACCCCGAACTATCGCTTCTCGCCAAAACCCGGGGCATCGAATCGGTAGAAGCCTGCACCTTGGTACTGCTGAGCACAGGGCAGTTTTAACAAATCAGGGCATCCGGGACAATTTTAACATTTTATGCAATATTCTTTTTGCCTGCCCGTTTAAATACCGTACTAACCTTGATCGGATATAACCCTTGTATTCTTATCGCACTTAGTTGTTGATCGTACCCTTTGTAATCATTTAAAACCAGTATGAACCAATGATTCACCGCAGGACTTCCCCCGGGCTGTTGCAGGTATACCCTTGTGCTTCTTCCGCCCTACAAGCAACGTTTTCCACACTTCCTGTTCAGCCATTTACAGTACGAACACTTTACCTTACCACCCTGATCCAACGGCAACGTTTGGCAAACGAAGCCAGCAGGTTAACCCGCTGAACCTGTCAAGCTGAATCAGCTGCTGACCAGCACCCTTTTCAATCATAATCCCTAAACCATATATACATTCGGGAATCCCTAAACCCTCCTGAACCCGTGATCCGTACTCATGAAAACCTTTTCCCGTGAGGCCGTCTCTTAATTTGAGGCGGCCCCCGGAAAAAGCTTAATAAAGCCTTAACCCTCATACGATTTTGCCGGTCCCCGGGTTTTCGGTAAATTACAGAAAACCCATTTATTATGTTATGGCGCAAATTTAACGGCGACCCGATCGATTTCCCCATTGCAGAAGCTGTGGAGAACGCGATCCGTCGCGAAACAGAGAAAGGCTTTCATCTCAAAGTGTGTATCGGCACCGACTCCCAGGTAAAAGGTCTTGAAACGGAATTCGCAACCGTCATCGTCTTCCTCCGCGAAGGACACGGCGGATTCATGTTCATACACAACGAGAAGACCCGCCACAAATACAGCATCAAAGAACGCATGCTGGTGGAAGTTGCCAAGAGCATCGAGATCGCTTACGAACTCTGCAACCTCTTTTCGAAGTACGATGTAGACATGGAAGTACATGCCGACATCAACACGAACCCGTCTTTTAAAAGCAATGACGCCCTGAAAGAAGCCATGGGCTATATTCTCGGAATGGGCTTCGCCTTCAAGGCCAAGCCGGAAGCATTCGCCAGCAGCAGCTGCGCGAACAAGGTGGTGAACTAACGATGGTGAACTAATTGTAAGGCGATGGATTAATCATTGCCGGCCCCTAAAACCTACCCTATGTCCGCGGTTGTGACAAAATCACGGCCTGGGGAATCGTCTCCCCTCTACTATCCCCTTTCCCCCTGCTTTCCCCTCCCCATTTACGGTTGATGAATTTCCGGCAGGGTCGTTCGATACAATAATACGTGATCGTTGAGAGGGCTACTAAAGCCAGTAGATAGACTGCGCAATATACGGCCCCGCTCGAAAACGCGATATTTTGTTTACCCCTTCCGATCCCGACTGTACCCGGTAGCCTCAGTCCTTTCGAAAAAGGCTCCTGCAGGAATATCTGCATCAGGTACATCGAATAAGAGATGTCCCCGAGATATTGCAGGACGCGATTATTGCAGACCCTATGCAGGACACCGGTATTGCCGGCAAAATTCAGCACCAGGGCCGCAAACAGGATCACAACGAATCCATCGTTGATGCCGAAATGCAGCGCGGTAATAAGAAGAACCCCGATCAGCAGCGTGGAAACGTCCTTACCAAAGGCATTACTGAATGCAGATAACCGGTACAGGAGATACACGAGCATACCCGTTATAAAACCCGCCAATCCGCGCAGCCAACCATAATCGAACGTGGTATTGATATTGTGCGGATGATTCTTTCTCGGCACCCAGTACATGATGGAGAGATAGGCCAACACGACGACCGCGATNNAAAGCCAAAAAAGGAAAGATCATATAGGCCCACCACTCCGCGCTGATACTCCAGGCCGGTATATTCCAGCTATAGAGTTTATGGATGCCGAAAGATTGTATCAGAAAAACATTTGTGAGAATGGCATTCGGGTTTTCGATCCCGTCCGGCATGGTGGGTCCGGGCATGAGGACCGTAAACACAAAGATCATGAGCAGCAAAGAAAAAATATGCAATGGATAAATTCGGGCGAACCTCGCCACGAAGAATTTCCGGAACCCGCCTTTCGACACGGCCTTCCCGAAATCCTCCCCGTAAACATGCAGCATGTTGAACCCGCTCATAATAAAGAACAAGTCTACCATCACGTAGCCTTTTTCAAAAAACAGGGTCTGCGTAACCGGGACAAACCGCGCGGCGACCATTTCGAAATGAAAGATGGCCACCAGCAGGGCCGCTATGCCCCTCAACGGCGTAAGATTAGACAGGTAACGGGCTTTATGCAGCATATATATATTCGTTTTATCTATTCCTTCCTCCTGAATATCCCCTTCAATTCTTCTTCATTTCTATCTTGGTTGTCTCAACTTTATCCATTTCTATCTTCAAAACTTCTCACTTTCACCACTATCTTCAAACTTTCTCATTTTTAAACTCTGCATTCATCTCCCCGATCAACCCCAGGATCTTATCCCTTCCCATCTTCTTCAGCACGCTCGTAACGATATGCTGCGGCAGGAACTGCCAGGATTCCCGCATCTTATCCAGGAAGCCCTTGGTATTCTGGCTGACCACCCGCTGGCTCTCCTTATCAGCCTTGGTGAAGACCAGGATGAAAGGAACGCCCCATTCCCGCAGTCGGTTGGCAAATTCCAGGTCCGATTTCTGGGGACTATGGCGGCTGTCGATCAGCAGGAAAACCGTCACCAGGTTCTCGCGCTTACGCAGATAGTCCTCGATCATGACCTCCCATTTCTTCCGCTGGCTTAGCGAGACCTTGGCAAACCCATAGCCGGGAAGATCCACGATATACCACTGCTTGTTGATGAGGAAGTGGTTAAGCAACTGGGTCTTGCCCGGTGTGCCGGAAGTCTTCGCCAGCTTCTCATTGTTACAGAGCAGATTGATCAGGGAGGACTTGCCCACATTGCTGCGTCCGATGAACGCATATTCCGGTTTGTCGGGCTTGGGACAACCGGTATAATCCGGGCTGCTGATGAGGTATTCCGTTGATCTGATATCCATGGGTTGCAATTTACTAACTTTGCCCCAGCTATGTCTAAATATACGCACGATTCGATAGTACCTTTTAAGGATTCCGTCCTGGGTAAGAAGGAACAGGTCGCCGATATGTTCAATCAGATCGCATTCCGCTATGATTTTCTGAACCGCTTCCTCTCCGGGGGAATCGACCAGTCCTGGCGCAAAAAAGCGATACGCGAACTGGATAAAAACGCGAATTTCGCGAACGCTAAAAACGCGAATGACACGAATGACGCGAATCCACTGAAAATATTGGACGTCGCTACGGGCACCGCCGATATGGCCATCCTCATGACCCGGATGCTCCCCCAGGCCAAAATCACCGGGATCGACATCTCTTCAGGCATGCTGGAGATCGGTAAACAAAAGATCGCCCGCCTGCAACTGGCTAACCGGGTAGAGCTCCTGGCCGGCGACTGCGAGGCCCTGCGTTTTCCCGACAACAGCTTCGACGCCATCACCGTCGCCTTCGGCATACGCAATTTCGAAAACCTCGAAGAAGGCCTCCGCGAAATGCTTCGCGTGCTCAAACCCGGCGGCCACCTCGTCGTCCTCGAATTCTCCCAGCCGAAAAACCCCATTTTCATCCAACTCTGCAATATATACATGCGGGTATTCACCCCGGTCGTCGGGAAAATGATATCGAAGAACCGCGAAGCCTACGCCTATCTCAACAAATCCGTGGAAGCCTTCCCCGAAGGCGCCGCCCTGCTCGCCATCCTTAACGCCACGGGCTATACGCATACCCGTCTGAAGACACTCAGCCTGGGGATCTGCACGATCTATTGCGGTACTAAATAACGATCATGAATACCTTC
>PLXD01000529.1 GCA_003151295.1 Chitinophagaceae bacterium
CGGGAAAATCGTGTACGCCAGGATATAGAACACAGCCCCGGCAATCCCCCCATAAATATAAACAGGAGCCAGTTTCCGATTACCGGTCATGTCCTGCAGGATGTATCCAAATGCCCAGAGCCATCCCATATTGGCGATAAAACGGAAAACATGCTCGTCGGAAAACATATAGGTCAGGAGGGTCCAGGGGCGGGAAGATAATTTTGCCAGGCTGGACGGCAGGGCGAACCAGTTGAAAATATTGCTATAAAAAGCGTTCCCGTTTGAAGCGGTCACGGTATAGACTACATAAATGAATTTCAGGATCACAAACAGCACGGCATTGATCACCACCAATTGAATCAGTGCGTTCCCGTCCTGCCCCAGCATCATCCTTTTTCGATAGCCATCTTCCATTGCACGACGCATAAAATTAAATGTGAATTTACAAAACGCACCCCTAAAACGCACCCAAGGGCTAATTAGTACATTCTTACTTAACAGAGTATCCCTGCAAAGAGTTTAGTAAAAACTCTTTCTATTATTCCTGTTCCAGAAAATTACGAGCAAGATCCCTACGAGCGCCCCCCCCAGGTGCGCAAAATGCCCTACGTTATCCCCCTGAGAGCGGTTAAAGCCACCGAACAGATCGAAAAGAACATATACAGGAATGATGTATTTGGCTTTTATGGGAACCGGGATGAAGAAGAGGAATAGTTCCGTATTGGGGAAGAGCCACGCAAAAGCCGCCATGAGGCCCATAATGGCTCCCGAAGCCCCGATCATGGAGTATTGATCGATACCCTCCTTGATAGCTGCCTGCAGCTCCTCCACCGGCACTTCCGGATGCGGGCCGATCGCTTTCGTGATCTCAAAGGGGATCATGGCCATTTGTACGAGGGCAGCCCCGATGCCGCATATCAGGTAAAAGTTGAGAAAGCGCTTGGGGCCCCAATAATTTTCCAGGATAGTGCCAAACATCCACAACGTGAGCATATTGAACAGGATATGCATGAAACTATTCGGGTCGTGGAGAAACATATGCGTGATGACCTGGTGGAGCTTGAACAAAGGTGAGCGCCAGTAATGCAAGGCTCCCCAACCGGTAATGGATGGCATTGCCAGCTGTGCTACGTAGGCGAGCGCGTTGAGTATAAGAAGAGTCTTAATAACAGGTGGTATGGCAGGCATTCCGCCCGCTCTAAAATTCGGCATATGGATCTTTTAGATTTAGCGCACAATTTACGATTTCAATTTAATGAAGGCGCTTTATTATACTTTAAAGTATTCTTGCAGCTCCTGCAAGGTGTCCTGGCCGGTATGAAGATCCCGGATGATCCGGCCCCCTTCCATCAGGAGGATACGGGAACAGATATCCGTCACGTGATTCAGGTCATGGCTGCTGATGAGGATAGTAAGCCGGCGTTGCTCATGCATCTCCTTCAGCATTTTGATCAGCCGCATCTGCGTCGTCGGATCCAGGTTGGCAAAAGGTTCATCCAGGATAATGATTTCGGGATCCTGCAGCAAGGCTGCGGCGATGCCGACTTTAAACTGGTTGCCTTTAGAAAGATCACGGATATATTTCCCGCTTTTTATAACAGACCCATCGAATAAACCTTCAAATTCCTTCAGGAATTCATCCACATCCGCTTTGGAGCGGTTGGCCAGCTTACCGGTAAAATAAAAATATTCTTCCGGGGTCAGGTATCCGATCAAAAACCCTTCATCCAGGTAAGACGCCGTGTAGTTCTTCCAGTCTTCCGAAACGGCGATGTTCTTATCCTTTAGCAGGATCTCGCCGCGGTCTGCCTTGACCAGGTCCAGCAGCAGGCGAAAAAAAGTCGTTTTTCCGGCGCCATTATTTCCTACCAGCCCGATTATCTCTCCTTGCCCGATCTGCAAAGCGGGAATATCCACTACCCTCTTGCCCGCATAAGCCTTCGCAATATTATTAACAGTGATCATATGCTTATTTTTCTCTGAATCCTTCCAATATCTGATACTTCCGTTTTAAAAACTGCTTTGTCAGGACATCGATCCACCAATCCCGGAGTAGAAAGCTTGCCAATCCTGCCAATCCCAACATGAAGATGCCGGCCCAGGATCCCCCTATAAGTGAGACGGGCAGGTAGATGATCATCGGGATCAGGAAAACAAATAAGGCATAGATCCATTGGGAGGCGCCTAATCCCTGGTAATTAAATGCCGCTTTCCGGCTGATATCTATTGCCTTATAACTCCGGGTGGCAAAATAAACCGAAATGACCGTATGCAGGCCGATATTATAGAAATAGGCGGCGAGCTGAATAAAGATCAGCTTCCAGCTTAGTAATCCGTAAAAGGAACATAACAGTAGCGCAATCGTACAAACGGCCGTGTAAAGGACAAACTTGCTTTTTATATAGGTATGGACAGGTGCACGCCCGGCCATCAGGCCGTCAAAATGACTACTCTGCCAGGCGAAGAGATACTGCCCGTAATTAACAATGAAAATGCCTGTTATAAAGACGCTTCCTAACAAGAGATTTCCCAGCCCTTGTCTTGCGATTAGGTTCGGCTTGTAAAAGAGAAGTCCATAAAAGAGAAAAAAACCCGACATTATCAGGATCGAACGGGGACGTTTATTTCGCAACATCAGCTTCACGTCTAAAGCGATCAGTTCGCCCAGGACGCCAAAACGGTTCAGAAAGGCATATTCGCTGCCTTCCCTGCGTTTGTCCCTCCCCACGATATCTTCCAGGTACAGGTTACGATACAGAAAATAGTAATTGTTCACAAAAGCAGCAACCGCCGCTACGATGGCCACCCCTCCCAGCCAGGGCATAGCCAGCAGCCGGCTGAAAACGGCCGAAGAAAGAGAACGGAAAGAAAAGGTCCCGAGATATTCGCAAAGTCCGACAACGGTCACCATCGCGAAAAAACCGACCATCCACCAGCTATTCAGGATCGTCTTACGTTTCACGAACAAAATAGTAAAATGATTGAAGATCGTCAGAGAAAGAATTGCCACCAGGAACCCGGTCACGGCGGGCTGGCCATATTGCGGCCCGATCACCCGTATCGCGAAAGGCACGAACAGAAATAACGGTGCCAGGTTCAATGCCGTGAATAAAGACCTGACGTTGAGGAAGCGAATCAGTTGCTTACGCCTGATATTCTGCACCAGGTAAGGCTGAAGGGCAACGGTTGGAAGATCCCGCAGCAGGAAACGAAGAAGGATATCAAAGGCAAAATAATAGAGGATGAACCCGCAAAAGACCTTCACCGCATCCTGTCCCGGAAAGGCCTTCTTAATAAACTCTTCCAGGTAGAAGCCCAGGGCAATCGTGACCGAAAGGAAATATAAAATAATGAAGCCGAGGAAGATTTGGATAGCCAGACTTTTTCCCGCACTACGCGAACGCCAAAAGGACTTCCATTGGTGCGACATCAGCGTAAACAGGATCAAGGAATTATTTTTATGATGCAATAAATATACTTACTATTTACAACCCCCTTCTCTTTTATCCTCTCTTTATCCTCTCAATTTCAACTGCACCACATTTTCAATGTGATGTGTATGCGGAAACATGTCTACCGGCCGGATCTGCGTCACTTCGTATTTCCCGTCCAGCAGGTTGAGGTCCCTGGCCTGGGTGGCGGGGTTGCAACTGACATATACGACCGTAGGCGCCTCCATCTCTATGATCTTCCTGACAAGTTTCTCATGCATGCCCGCCCGGGGCGGATCGGTGATGATCACATCCGGTCTTCCATGCGCGGCGAAAAATTCATCATTACAAACATCCGACACATCCCCGGCGAAAAATGCCGAATGACGAATACCGTTCAGGGCTGCGTTCTTCTTCGCGTCTTCTACGGCCTCCGCGATCATCTCCACTCCGATGATCTTCCTGGCCAGCCTGCTCACGAAAATACCTATGCTGCCGGTACCGCAATAGAGATCGTATACTATTTCGTTCCCGGTAAGCGCCGCGAAATCCCTGGCTACCTGGTACAAGCGTTCTCCCTGCCTGGTATTGGTCTGGAAAAATGATTTGGGACCGATCTTGAACTGTAGGTCTTCGAGTTTTTCGATCACATATCCCTTTCCATGATAGACCTGGGGAGCGAGATCGGACAGGCTATCGTTCCTTTTGCTGTTGAGGGTATAAAGCAGGGTCGTCAAGGCCGGGAATTTCTCCAGTATTTGGTCCAGCAGGCGGACCCTGTTTTCCACATCCTCATGGCCGAATACCATATTCGCCATCACTTCCCCGGTAGTGCAGATACGCAATTGGAGCGTACGTAACCAACCCTGATGTTGTTTAATGTCATAAAAAGAGAGTCCGTTCTCCAGGGCGAAATCCTTGACCGCATGACGCAATCCGTTCGAAGGCTCTTCCTGCAGGTAGCAGGTATCAATGTCCACCACCTTATCAAACAGTCCCCGTGCATGGAAGCCGGCCACATTCTGAACGGACG
>PLXD01000654.1 GCA_003151295.1 Chitinophagaceae bacterium
TCCCTGCAGGAGTCTATCCTATTTTTCGAGAAAAGCAGATCCCTCGACCCTGCATTTATCCCCAATTACCTGAAACTGGCAAGAGCCTATAACCGGGAAGGACAGCGGAACAAGGCGATCTGGCGGCTCAACTATATGATGACCATGCCCGACAGAATGTACGATGACAGAAGGGCCAAGAACGAGGGACGACAGTTATTGGAGGATTGGAAGTAGTCAGATCACCTTATCCTTCCACCGCCCGCTTCGGATATACCAGTAGGAAAAAACGAAAGTAGAGGTCCAGTACACCCATTCCGACATCCATCCCACCAGTAAAGACAGTTTCCAGCGTTCCAACACCAGGTAGACGTAGAGACAATAGAACACGATCGTGATCGCTTCGATCTGCAGGGTTACCCGGGTATTGCCTGTGCCAGCCACGGCGTTCAGCCAAATCGTTGAAAACGACATCAGGATCAGCGCCGAAGAGACCATTCTGACGATGGGCATCGCGGCTTCTATAAAGGATTCATCCTGCCCGTAAATGGCCAGGAATGCGCGGGGGAATAGGTTCAACAGCAAGGCGACGATCGCGGAGAAGCAGAGACTCAGTCGTACGATCTTACGGATCAGCACGTTCACCCGCTCTTTTTTGCCCTGCCCGATAACATTACTCACCATGGCATTGGTGGTGGAAGCAATGGCCCAGGTAAAGGCCCCGAATAAGCCGAAAATATTCCGCATGGTATTGCTGATAGCAAGGTCCCGCCTGCCATGGTGCTCTACCAGGATATAAAAAAAACCCCAGCTAATGATGCTGATGGCATATTGGAAGATCAGCGGCGCGGACTGGACCAGAATAAGACGGCTGTTTTTGGCATCAAATCTAAAATGGGTATACAGCTGCAGTTGTTTACCGATACCCTTGGCATTGATGACGCCGAATACCACCAATACACCCGCCAACTCTGCTATGATAGAGGCAACGGCCGCGCCATCAAAGCCCAGGGCCGGCAATCCGAAATGCCCGTAGATCAGGCCGTAATCCAGGGTAATATTCACAACGGTTTCGGCCAGGGTGCCGTAGATCAGGAATTTACTCTGGTTGGTGCCTACCAGTAGGGCATTGCGCATTTGGTATATGTAGAGGAAAGGCAGGCCCCAGATGCGTATCTGCAGGAAACGGACTGCCTGTTGCCGGATCGCTTCTCCCTTCAGTGTAGCCTTGAGAATGACTGGCGCGACCGTATAAGTAATAAGAATGCCCAGCAAGGAGAGTGCCAGGGCAATATACACACCCTGCATAAAAAGCCGGCCGATATCCTGGATCCGGTCTTCCCCGGCCCTACGGGCGATCAACGCCTGAAGTCCATTGTTGATACCGTTGCCAATCGAAGCGAACAGGAGGTAATAGACACCCGTGATACCGGCCGTAGCAAGGGATTGCTCACCCAGGTTGCCCAGGAAAATGTTATTGGTGATGAAATTGATCTGGGGTACTAATATGGCAAAACTGATCGGCAGGGCGATACGAAGAATCTGGCGGTTGCTGATCTCGACTTTATAGTTTTTATTTGCATTGGTTGCTGCCATTTTCGAAAATGGGTGGCAAGGTAAACAGTTATTCGGTCAAAAACCACAAATGTAGTATTATTGCACCCTGACTATTATGCTAAAACCCGCTTTCCATATAGAGATTGCCGATACCAGAGATGAAGATCTCCTCCAATGCCGCTTGCTGATGGAAGTAAATGCCAATTCATTCAGCTATGTATTGCTCAATCAACGGAATATGAGCCCCGTGGCAGTCAAGTATTTCCAGTTGGACCCTATTCCGAACAGACCACTATCGGAAATATTGAGGGAGATCACGTATGGTGATGAATTGCTGAGGCGCCCTGTAAAAGAGACCCTGCTCGTTTATAACTTCCCGGAAAGCAGCCTGGTGCCCGAGAGTTTATATAACAACGAAATGAACCGGGAATTGACCGAACTCCTTCATGGCAACCTGAACAAGGGGCTGATTCTGAATGAAAAGGTCCCCTGGTGGGAACTGTATAATGTATATCGTATCAATGCCGATGTGCATAACCTGCTCCAGCAAAAATTCACGGCAGGAAAATACTGGCATTATTACAGCCTCTTGCTGAAGAGCTATAAAATGTTCGACCTGAATGACGAAAAGGATATTATCAAGGTCATTTTCCATGCCGACAAAATGGTGGTGCTGGTGCTAAAAAAGGGTCAGGTGCACCTGATGCAGACCTTTTCCTACCAGGATACGAAAGATGTCGCCTACCATTTGCTAAACTGCTGTCACCAGTTCGGTATCGTACGGGAAGAGGTGCTAATGATGGTCGGTGGACTGATCGAAAGGCAATCCGCCCTGGGCGCCGAATTGTATAAATACTTCCTGAACCTGTCATTTGAAGAAATAGACGAAAGCATTAAAGTGACGGATGAATTGAAGGAATTGCCGCTGCATTATTTTTCATCGCTGCTGAAAATGGCCGTATGCGCATAATAGGAGGAGCACTGGGCGGAAGAAGAGTCAGTCCGCCGTCAAAAATGCCCCATACCCGTCCTACGACTGATATTGCCAAGGAAGGGCTGTTTAATATTCTTCAAAACAACCTAGAGTTCGGGACGTTAAAAACCCTGGATCTTTTCGGGGGGACCGGCAGCATCAGCTATGAGCTGGCGTCCAGGGGAGCTCCCGACCTGACCGTTGTTGAGAAAGATCATACGATGTATGAATTCATCCGGAAAAATGCACTCGAGCTGGGTCTCAGTCATTTTACGGTCATCCGGGCGGATGTATTCAAGTACCTGGAACAATGCACCGATAAATTCGATCTCATATTTGCAGGGCCGCCCTATGCGTTGCCGAATATCGATGATCTTCCCAGGCTGGTGGTTGAAAGGCAGCTGCTGAATAAAAATGGTTGGTTTGTCCTGGAGCATACCCCCCGGAACAATTATAACGGCCATGCTTTATTCGTTACGCAACGAAATTATGGTACAACGGTTTTTTCGATCTTTGTAAATAAAGACCCCGTTCTTCCATGACCCCGGTCTTCATAACAGGTATAGGAACCGGTGGCGGCAAGACGGTTGTGGCCGCCATTGTTACGGAGGCTTTGCAGGCGGATTACTGGAAACCCGTACAAACAGGTTACGGGGAGGGAACGGACAGTAAATGGGTTCGCGCGGCGCTGACCAACCCGGTTAGTAAGGTTCATGAAGAAGCTTATTCACTCGTTTTGCCCGCTTCCCCCCATATCGCCGCCAGGCAGGAAAGCATAACCATTCGCATGGAGACGATACTGGCGCGTTATCGAGAAATCGAGGAAAGCTGCAAGTTGAGCGAAGCGAAATCCTCCCGAATAAATTTCCCGCAAAAGCGGGACAGGCAGGGACAGGCTGCACTTTCGGGGCCAGATTTGGAAAGGTCTTCAGAGACAGCCGGCAACCCGTTACAAACCGCGGCGCGTCTGCTGGTCATCGAAGGAGCGGGGGGACTGCTGGTCCCTCTAAATGACAGGGAATTTATGCTGGACCTGGTGAAAGCCCTGGATGCCACGACGATCCTGGTGAGCCGGGATTACCTCGGAAGCATCAATCATTCGCTGCTGACGGCGGCGTTGTGCAAGTCCCATGGGATAAAGGTCGCCGGGTGGATATTCAACGAGCCCTATTTGCAGGTTGAAGAAGAGATCGAAAGCTGGAGCGGCATTCCCGCCATCGCCATTCTTCCCCAGACAGAACTTCCGGACCGGGCATTCATCCGGGAGCAGGCCGAAAAGATGAGGCCCTTCCTGCAAAAAGCCCTGTTTCCGGTCGATTCACGCTGATTGTGCCGGGCCGACACCTATTTTTAATACCCGTATTTATCAATTCATTTAATCCCTGTNNAGGAAAGGGCAAGGATGGACGATTTGCTGCTCATCCGTTTTCAGCAGGCCGGTATTCCGCCGGTTACGACCCTGCTCAGTTTCTGGCCGCTGGCCCACCGGGGCGAGTGTAATACCTTTCCCTGCTCCGATTTCCTGGCATTCAGGATGCCGGGATTGCAATTGGCCTATCCCAAAGCCGATCTTCTGACCGGGAACATGCAGGCTATTGCTGTAGATGAGACGACTGACTACCGGGAGAATGAATATGGGATACCCGAACCTATTGACGGAGCCATTATTCCCCCCGATCAACTGGGGCTCATTTTCGTCCCACTGCTGACTTTCGATATAAGAGGGGCTCGTGTCGGTTACGGAAAAGGGTTCTATGACCGGTTCCTGAAGGACTGCCAGGAGTCGTCGATCAGGCTCGGCTTCTCCTATTTCGAGCCGGTGGAAAGGATCGATGATGCTGACGAATTTGACGTACCTTTAACGGTAGGGATCACTCCGAATAGAATTTATGAATTTTAATTTTCCATTGCTCAGGCCCATTCGCATCCTCTTATTTCCCCTGTCCTTCTTATATGCGATGATCGTCAGGCTGCGTAACTGGTGTTACGACAAGGGTATTTTCGGATCCACCCGGTTTAATCTCCCTGTTATCTGTGTTGGCAACCTGGCGGTCGGTGGAACCGGCAAATCACCGATGGTGGAGCTATTGGTCAGAAGACTTAAGGATGAACACGAAGTGGCGATTCTCAGCAGGGGATACAAGCGGAAGACCCGGGGTTATGCAATGGCCGGCGACGTCACGACGGCCCTGGATATCGGCGATGAGCCCATGGAATTTCATCGTAAGTTCCCCGATATTGCCGTGGCGGTAGGAGAGGAGAGGATCGTTGCGATCCCGCAA
>PLXD01000469.1 GCA_003151295.1 Chitinophagaceae bacterium
AGGGATGCTCCCGATGGCCTTGAATATAAGATTAGACGTATCACTCCCGGGTGCTACGGCTAACTTCAGGATGGGCGCCCGATCCCCGATCATGGATCCGAACACCACGATAAAAATGATGGGAAAAACCAGTGAGAATACGACAGAAGTTGGACTGCGCAATGTGGCCAGTAAACTATATTTTGAAAGGGTCAACATCGCCCTTATCTGGTTAGAGGGATGACTCATATTCGACAAATTTTTATCTCATCCATTCCATATTTTCTAGTTCCCCTTCCGGATCGATACTCCAGGAATCCCCGGTCGTAGCGGAACTGAGGAGGGCTTTATAAGTATGAGCGGTGGCTTCGATCACCAGCACGGTGGTTTTTCCGTCTACGCTGGTGACAGGGTCCATGTTCAATTGGTCCGTTGTACCGGCATAGATACCATGCGAAAGATAGTATAGATTCTGACGGTAATAGACCTCCCATAACTTGTTTTTCAGGAGCTCCCGGAAAGGTAAAGTGAAGAGGGCTGCGGCCTCGCCGGATCCGGCTGACGAGCCGGTATTTGTTGGCGATTCGGCAGCAGGTCCTGCAAACAACAGGTAACCCCAGCGTTCGGGGAAATGCATATTGATCACTCCCTGGGGAGACCATACCCAATTGTGCTCCGGTAGGAGACGGTGAGTCGACGAATCCATCCGTCTGATATATTTCCCATCTTTTAGATCGGTATCCCATTCTACACGCGAGAAATTAATGCGCCAGAGCGAACCGGGAATCGGCATCCGGGCGTCATTGCCCATGCTGATGGAGGAGATGGGAATGGCGTATTCAACGGTCCAGCGCCGGTCCTTATCTTTAGCGTTATTCAGCGTTCCATCGATGCGGACGGCCTTCCGAAGACCCTTCAAATCCCAGGTGACAAGGGGACTGCCCAAATTGCGGTAAGGCTTGGGGAGGAATAGATCGAAGATCGTTTGAATGGCATTGATCTCGATCTCGAAATATTGTTTGGCCCTATTATCCGGGTTGACGAAGATCTCAAAGTCATTGTCATGAAATACGATTTCGTCGTGGTGGGCGGTATAGGCCCATATATTGGGCTCTTCCAATTCCGCGGCTATATAAAGGTTCTGGTCGTCCCATAACATCTTTACCCGGGTAGGGTAGAGGGGTTTGGGACGTATGTCGCCTTCGATATCCGAAAAATATTCCGTCCAGGCTGCTGTCTTCCAGGCCGGATCGTTGAGGTTCCCGTCTATCACAGGAGGAGCAGCGGTTTTGAAAACGATATAGTGCAGGGGCGTTTTCAGCAGCCGTCCAATGGTTGCGGTATCCCTTTGTGCGAAGCTGCTAACGGAAACAGAACAAAGAACAAAAACATAGAGAATACGATGCGATAGAGCCATATAGGATGAAAATTTACCTATTTCAGTTCGAAAATAGCAAAGTTCTCGTCCGCATTGCCTTTGTTGTCAAACTCTATTTTATGGTCGGGTTGCAAAAAAATGAAATCACCCTTTTTTACAAAGGGTTTATTATTCACGGTCACGCTGCCCGTGATATTGCTGAGTCCTATCACCATGAAGGGTGCCTTCCTGCGTGGTAACCGGAGGCTGGAATTTGCCGGCAGGTTGGCCCGATAACCTCTTACAGGCTTCTCGTCAAATAATAATGTCAGGGATTTTAAGTCCATTGGCGGATCGACCGTCTGATTATTTCTATTCAGTAGCTCCATATCTACGACATGAAACTCTACGGTATCGCTATTCCATACCCGGTGGATTCGTGGCTTGTCATAGAAGCCTTCAAACCAGATATTCCCATCGGTAAAATGAGTCTTCGCCGGTTCCACAAGGACTTCTGATCCCGTCTTCGTATTGCTGAGGACGATGAATACGGACGGCGTCGAATGTTTATGCATCAGAGAAGTATCGCCCGGCGGAATATGCACGTCCAATACCCGCACCCACTTGTTTTCAAAGACATTGTGATGCCGGGGTTCCTGGCTCACAGGTACCTGCGCGGAGCAGGTCATTGCATTGGCAAACAGGAGAGCGGAGAGGGGGAAATAGTGATTCATCATTTTTTTGAATGGTAAGGAAATCATGTCCTTAAGGTAAGCCAAAATGATGAAAAAACTTTATTGGACTTTTATTATTTCCACTTTTATTCCTGATTCTCTCCGAAGCCTCTCTGCCTCCTTTAAAGCCTCTTCCCTGCCTTCTATTAACCTGGCATCGCCCGTTGTACCAAAAAATCAAACGCCGACGGCTCAACGACACTATATCTCGAGGTCCTTCATTGGCCGAAAGATGGCGTTTTACGGGTACCCGGTCTTAAAAGTAAAATAGCGAAGGCTGTATTGCTTGCAAATGCCAGCCCGTTGAAAACAAGCATGACCGATAAGGGACTGGAGCTGCGCGTTCCCCGGCAAGCGCATTACCTTATAGTGTTAGTCCCAACTTTCTATCCAGAACTTCCCTCGTCGCCGGCGATTTCGTCAGCATCTTCGCCCGTTGGAAATACCCGTTGGCCTTTGTCTTTTCGCCTGCCAGGAAATAGAACTCCCCCAAAGAAGCATATAAAAGGTAGTAGCCTTCAAGGGTTTTCAGATTCTCCAGATCATGTAGGGCGGCGATGGCTGCCCTGGGCCCGTCCTTTTTCCCGGCAATGATTGCCAGGTTCAGCCTTATCACGGAAGTAGGCTTTAACTTTTCCAGAGCGGTATAATAGCCATGGATCCGGTTCCAATTGGTTTCATGTAAATTCGTGGCCAGGCAATGTTCTGCGGCGATCGCCGCTTCCAGGTGATAGGCGCTTGCGGAGTCGCCGGAGGCAGACTTAAACAGGAATTGCAAGCCCTGGGTCATCAGCTCTTTGTTCCATAGATTCCGGTCCTGTTCCTCCAGGACAACCAGGCAGTCATCGTTATCGATCCGGGCGTCGAAACGGGCGGAATGAAAGCACATCAGGGCCAGCAGGGCGTAAATCTGCGGATATTCATTCATGATGGGTCTTTCTGTGAGCAGCATGGCCAATCGCATAGCCTCCAGGCACAGATCCTTGCGGATGGCCAGGTCATCGCCGGTAGCATGGTAACCTTCATAGAACAATAAATAGAAGACCAATAGGACGGCTTCCAGCCTTTC
>PLXD01000489.1 GCA_003151295.1 Chitinophagaceae bacterium
CCTTAAAAAAGGCTTTCCGCTTTTTGCTTTCAGCTTTTAGCTCAAAAAAGACCTTTCGCCTTTCGCCTTTCACCTTTTACCTTTCACCTCAACTCAAGCTGTTACCACATGTTCCTTAGCCGCCAAATACCTTTCGGCATCAATTGCGGCCATACAGCCGGAGCCTGCTGCGGTTACAGCCTGGCGGTAAATATGGTCCTGGGCATCGCCGCAGCAAAATACACCTTCAATATTGGTGGTTGTTGAACCGGGTATGGTTTTGATATATCCGGTTTCGTCCATGTGTATCCAGCCCCTAAAAATATCGGTATTGGGATGGTGGCCTATTGCTACAAAGAACCCGGTTACAGCCAATGTTTTTTCTTCGTTTGTTTTATTATTGATAACAGTTACGCCGTTTACGCTTTGCCCGTCGCCAACTATTTCTTTTGTTTCGGTATCGTACAATATTTCAATATTACGTGTGTTCAATACCCGGTGTACCATCGCTTTTGAAGCCCTGAACTCGTCGCGGCGCACAATCATGTAAACCTTGCGGCAAAGTTTGGCCAAATAAGTGGCTTCCTCTGCTGCGGTATCGCCTGCACCAACTATGGCAACGTCCTGTCCTTTGAAAAAGAAACCATCACATACGGCGCAAGCCGAAACGCCAAAACCGCTATACTTTTGCTCCGACTCCAAACCAAGCCATTTGGCAGAAGCCCCGGTTGAAATAATCACCGTGTCGGCCAATATGGTTTTACTTTCGTCAACCACCACCTTATGCGGCAAACACGAAAAATCAACCGAGCTAACATATCCAAAACGGATGTCAGTACCAAGCCGTTCAGCCTGTTTGCGGAAATCTTCCATCATTTCGGGGCCCATTATGCCATTGGGGTAGCCCGGATAATTTTCCACTTCGGTAGTTTGGGTAAGCTGGCCGCCGGCAAGCATCCCGGTGTACATTACAGGTTTCAAATCAGCGCGTGCGGCATATATTGCTGCGGTATAACCCGCTGGGCCCGAGCCTATGATGAGGCATTTAACGTGTTCAGTATCTTGAGACATTAGTATCTGGAATATGTTGTGCAAATTTACTGTTTAAAACGCATTGAGCCAATAGGTATGCGTCAGCATATTGCCATAGAAATGTGCGGCTTATTTTTTTTACCTCGCCAATAAAACACACATTGCATCATAATATACAGGTAATTCGCCAAATAGCGTTTCGGCCAATTGCTGGTTATAGGTATGCACCGATGCATTGCGCTTTAAAATAATGGTTGACCATATTATTTCATCACCGATGATACCTTCGGCATACGCTGCGGCAAAAACCGATCTGGGGCTATTCAAATCTATTAATCCACTTTTTTCCATGTAACGTTTTAGCGCTTTCCAGGCAAGGTCAAAACAGTATTCAAATCGTTGAATGGCCCCGTCGCGTTCTAATTGCGATGGATTTTCAAGCAAAGCATCTTTAAAAGTATTTAAAGCCTGTTCAAATATGGATATTTTCGAATCGAGATAATTGTTCATATACTTTCAATATTTTTTAATGCCACCGATTTAAACCGGGCATCAACTTCATTAAAATTAACCAGGTCAATTTTATAAAGCATGGGCAATTCCTCTATAGCCGCATTTATTTTTGATAACTGGTAGGATGTTATGCTATCTGCAATAATACCAACATCAATATCCGAGCGGATTAAAGAAGTTTTATTTGCCTGGGAACCAAAAATAAAAGCATGGTATGAAACACCAGAAAGATTTTTATCCAGTATTTCTTTCAGCCAAAGTAATATTTGTTTTCTGCGCTCCATTAGTACAAATATACGATTTACAGGTTGGAGATTGAGGCGAATTCTTTACTAATCTCTAACCTCCAATTAACTAAGCTCTGATCACTTCCCCGTATTCGCCTTCAGTACCCTGATAAAATTACCACCCAGAATTTTGTCAATATCGTTTTCAGTATAGCACAGATTTATAAAAATATCCGCACATCCAAAATCCGCAGATCAGGTTTGAATGATCCCAACGTTAAATGGCTTTTCAATTGGCGCATGATTCGCCGCTTCAATACCCATCGAAATCACTTTACGCGTATCAAGCGGGTCTATAATGCCATCTACCCATAACCTTGCTGATGCGTAATAAGGCGTGGTTTGGGCGTTATACCTCTGGGTTGTTTGTTTTAACAGTTCATCTTCTTTTTCCTGGTTTATTTCTTCGCCCTTTGCTTTCAGCCCGGCGGCTTGCATCTGAACCAATACTTTAGCCGCCTGCCCGCCGCCCATAACCGCTATTTTTGCGGTAGGCCAGGCATATATCAACCTCGGGTCATAAGCCTTGCCGCACATGGCATAATTGCCCGCGCCGTAAGAATTGCCTATCACAATAGTAAATTTCGGCACCACCGAATTAGCCACTGCATTTACCATTTTTGCGCCATCCTTAATAATGCCCCCATGTTCGGCCCGGCTGCCGACCATAAAACCGGTAACATCCTGCAAAAACACCAATGGTATTTTCTTTTGGTTGCAAACCATGATAAATCGCGCAGCCTTATCCGCAGAATCGCTGTAAATAACACCGCCGATTTGTAATTCGCCTTTTTTACTTTTGACTGTTTTGCGGTTGTTGGCCACAATTCCTACTGCCCATCCATCTATTCGTGCATAGCCACATAAAATAGTCATGCCATAACCATCTTTGTATTGCTGAAAATCACTATTATCAACCAGTCTTTCAATGATTTCAAGTGTATCATAAGGTTTGGTGCGCAACACAGGGAAAACATTCAATATCTCTTTTGGATTTTTGGTTGGAGGTGCAGATTCGACCCGGTCGAACCCGGCTTTTTCAAAACTGCCAATTTTATCCATCATTTTTTTGATAGCATCCAGGCAGCTAGCATCGTCTTTGTATTTGTTATCGGTAACTCCTGAAATTTCTGTTTGAGACGTAGCTCCGCCAAGAGTTTCGGCATCCACGTCCTCCCCTATTGCTGCTTTCACCAGGTATGGTCCTGCAAGAAAGATAGATCCCGTTTTATCCACGATCAAAGCCTCATCGCTCATGATAGGTAGATAAGCTCCTCCTGCGACACAGCTTCCCATAATGGCTGCTATCTGGATAATTCCTTCGGATGACATAATTGCATTGTTCCGGAACATTCGCCCGAAATGTTCTTTATCAGGGAATATTTCATCCTGCATCGGCAGATACACCCCGGCACTATCTACAAGATAAATAACAGGAAGCCTGTTTTCCATGGCTATTTCCTGGATGCGTAGATTCTTCTTTGCAGTGATCGGGAACCATGCACCTGCTTTGACAGTGGCATCATTTGCAACAATAATACACTGTCTGCCCGATACCACTCCAATTCCTGCAACTACCCCTCCTGCAGCGCAGCCTCCTTCGTCTTCATACATTTCATATCCTGCAAAGGCGCCGATCTCTGTGAAGGGCGCGCCGGCATCTGCCAGGTAGGCAATGCGCTCCCGGGCCGTCAGTTTATTTTTTTCCCTTTGCTTCTCAATCGCTTTCTTGCCGCCGCCCAATGCGATTTTGTCCAACCGGGTCCGGAGCTCATCGAGGGCCATTCGCATGGCATCTTCATTCTTGTTAAATTCCAGGTTCATAACAGGCAATTATAATGTGCGGAAATGCGCTTCTCAGAAATTTAGCGCATTTCCCGCAAATGGCTAAGGTCTGTAGAACTTCGGTCTGAACACTGGTCAGCCCTCGTTGGGCTTCGCCTGCAACTTTCGTCCCGAGCTCCGCTCGATCCTCAGTTGCCTTCATTCGTCGGTTATGGACAAAACGCTTCCAGCGTTTTAGACCGCAATTTAATGTGGATGCAGTAATATTGATCTATTTTTAATAAGTATATCGGGTAAACTTAGGGGTATGCGGGCTAAACGGAATATCGGATGGTGGATGGGGGTGATACTTGCCGCAGGCATTAAGGTCTTCTCCTTTTTTCCTGCTGCCGTCGAGAAATATTATTCCGGCGGGGTGTATCCGGTTATCGGCAGATCCCTGAGACTATTATTCGGCTGGTTGCCGTTCAGTATCGGGGATCTCTTTTATATGGCCGCGGGAATAGGACTGTTGTACAAGATGTTCCGCTTTTTCCGGGCGATCGTCCGAAAGAAGGCGGACGGGAAATATTTTTTCTCCTGTCTGCGCCAATTGCTCTTTTTCTCCTTATGGGTCTATGTAGTCTTCAATGCATTGTGGGGTTTGAATTATAATAGAAAGGGCATAGCCGACCAACTGCATTTAATGGTGCACCCGTATTCGATCGCCGAATTGGAGGGGCTATTGCTGCAGGTCATAGTACGCCTGAATGAGGCGGATAGTCTTTCCAGGTTGGGGAGAGAGGCATTGAAAGACCGGGAACACCTGTTTACGGGTGCCGTGGACGCCTACCGGGACCTGGCTGTAAAAGAGCCGGTATTCGTTTATTCTTCGGCTTCTGTTAAGCCTTCCTTATTCGGTTGGCTGGATAACTATTTAGCGATCGGCGGATATTACAATCCTTTTTCCGGGGAGGCGCAGGTGAACAGATCGATGCCTGTCTTCACATTGCCGTTTACCACCTGTCATGAGATGGGGCACCAACTGGGGTATGCCAAAGAGAACGAAGCCAATTTCGCCGGTTATTTATCCGCAAAATCCTCCGAATTGCCGGCTTTCAGATATTCCGTATACTTCGAGCTTTATGCTTATGCCGCCAGTGAACTATATGTACGGGATTCCAGCTGGCTGAAACCGTTCCGGAAGCTGCTGAGACCAGGGATAAAGCAGGACTTTAACGAATTGCGGCTTTACAACCGAAAATATAAGAATCCTTTCGAGCCCTTTACACGACGGATATACGGTCGATATCTGAAGGCCAATGAGCAGCCCCAGGGGATCATCACCTATAATGAGGTGATCGCATGGCTGATCGCCTATTATGAGAAATATGGGGAGGAGGCCATTTAGCGCTTGTTCTTGTTCTAAAACTTGTTCTTCCACATCATGCTCTCGACCGGTTTATTCGGTTGCCCGCTGTATTTGGCGTCTTTCTTCTGGTTGTATTTCACGAGGATCTCTCCTTCGACGGGAAAGTAAATGAGCTGTCCGATGGGCATGAACTTGTAAATGCGCACCGGTTGCTTGACCGAAATTTCCAGGGTCCAGTTGCCGCAAAAGCCTACATCTCCTTTTCCTGCGGTCGCATGGATATCGATTCCCAGGCGGCCCGTCGAGGATTTGCCCTCGAGAAAGGGCACATGGGCATGCGTTTCGGTGTATTCTGCGGTTACCCCGAGGTAGAAGACATGCGGCTGCAGTATGAAGCCCTCTTCGGGTATTTCAAAATGTTCGATCAGGTTGTGCTTGCGTGCATCCAGCACTTCGTCTTTGTATTTGGCCAGCCACTTTCCCAGGTGTACGTCATAGGAATTGCTGCCCAGGCATTCTCTGTCATAGGGATCGACCTTGATCGTGCCCTTTTCTATTTCCTCAAGGATCCGGCTGTCTGATAATATCATGGTAGAATAAAATTGTATTAAAGACCGTAAATCGATCTAACTTGTTAAGTTTGCGAATATGAGGTTTCCTTTTTTAAAATGGCGTTATTTTATCAACATACTATTAACGGGGGCACAAAACTAGCGATTTGGCGTATTGACGAAGCGGAAACCTTTTTCCTGCAGCGTGTCCCGTTGAAAAGCGATGTATCCCATCCTTTTAAGCGCCTGCAGCATCTCGCCGGCCGTTACCTGCTGTCCTTTTTAATGGAGGATTTTCCATTGGCAGAGATCGTCATTGCCGATACCCGCAAGCCTTTCCTGGCCAGTGAGAAATATCATTTCTCCATTTCTCATTGCGGTCAATTTGCTGCCGCCATTGTCAGCAGCAGCTCCCGGGTAGGGGTGGATATCGAAAAGGTGAGTCCCAAGATCGGGAAGATTCAGCATAAATTCCTGTCGGAGCTGGAGTACAGACTGGCGGTGGCCAATTGGCAAATGGCGGTCCCGGAAATAGTCGCTTTGCCACCCCCTACGGGTCCCAGCCCCTTGCTGACGCTTCTTTGGAGCGCCAAGGAAGCCATCTTCAAGTGGTATGGATTGGGTCAGGTGGATTTCAGGCAGCATATTCAACTCGGCGCCCCGATTGTTCCGGGGATAGACGGCTGGCTGGAACTGCCTTTTACTTTTAAAAAAGACCAGCAAACCGCGCTGACGGTGAAGGCGCGGCTTTTCGAGGACGTGGTTCTCGCCTGGGTGGTCACATGAGGGAGTGTGCTAGTCAGATAAGAACTGGTCGCTCAGACGGATGCCGCTTTCTTTTCATCTTCATAAGCGCATATTCGGGGTGAGCCGGGTTCACCACCAATTCCTGTCTGGCAGGATCGATCATTACATCCATTTCTTCAAGGGGGATCATACCCAACAAGGGCTCTATGTCTCCCGGCAGTACCAGTGCGCGAAATGCATTAATTATTGTCAATCCAATTCCAGCGGTTCATCTTCTTCGTCTTCCAGCAGGTTGAGATCGATGGCGTCCTTTCCGGCGATGCCTTCGATCGAACCGCGGATATGAACGGCATTGAGCAAGACCTTTTCAAGCTGTTTCTCGCGGGACTTCCAGAGTTTTTCCATGATGTCCCTTTCCTTTTGTATGGAAAGCTTCATGGATAGGAATCCTTCGCGGATCGCCTTCCATTGTTCGCCAAATTCGCTGCTAGTCAGGTAGTCGTAGAGCAGGTGCATCTTATCACCCCTGTTCTCCTGGGACTTGGTCGCATTGAATAAACGAATGATGCCGTCCCTGAGCACATATGCGAGCGCCTTCACCTCTGAAAACGTACATATCCATACGCCGTTCTTTTCCCCGAAGCGTTCCATATCCCGGGGCATGGCCTGGGTGACGATGATGGCGATCATGGCGCCCTGGCTTCGCATATCGGCTTTTAGTTTTTCTATCCAGTCACTACCGAAGTCCTTCGTTCGCTTGCTCTCGTAAATGATCTTGCCGCATTCCTGCCCGACCTGGTTCCGGATCGACTGGATGCAATCCGCCCCTTTCACGCCTTTCCCTACTTCGCTGATCTCGTCGAAAGGGAAGTTCGCCCGCAATAACTCCTCCAGGGCCAGTTCCTGCACCTCTCCCTGTAATTGCATCGAGCCCTGTTCGGCTTTTCGCTTCATCTCTTCGGCAAGCTTTTTCTGGTCGTCGAGCTGTTTTTCGAGCTCTTTGAGACGAAACTGGTATTCGGTCTCCCGGGCGGCGGTCCTCAGTTCTTCCACCTGACGGATCTCCTCGGATAGTTTACTCCGTTCCTGCTGTAACTGGCGC
Source organism: Chitinophagaceae bacterium (assembly GCA_003151295.1). Classification (GTDB taxonomy): domain Bacteria; phylum Bacteroidota; class Bacteroidia; order Chitinophagales; family Chitinophagaceae; genus Puia. Next base: position 7,348 of record PLXD01000489.1, read on the forward strand.
TGTACGGACAATTCCAATTCGGCTTCTTTGGTCTTCAATTCCTGCTCTTTTTTCAGGAACTCTAATTCTTTCTGCCTGGAAGTCCGGAGTTTTTCTTCATTGTCCCTATTGGCTTGCTGGAGCAGGTGTAACTTATTTTCGTAGTCGTTACCTACCGATTTGCGAATGGTATCTTCAAGGGTCTGCTGGAGGCGGCTTTTTTCTTCAGTCCACCGCTTCGTGAAATCCGTTTCCTGTTTCTGGGCCAGTTGCTTGAACTCCTGCTCTTTGCGGGCGAACTCATCCTGTTTCATCTGCACTTCCCTGTCTTTCTCTTTTTTATAAGCCAGCATCTGCTCCCGCAGCTCCTTCTTATATTCTTCGGAGACGGCTTCTTCCATCGGGAACTGGTGGCCGCAATGGGGACATTTTATTTCAGTTGCCATCCGTTTTTTTCACAAACCTACTTGAAAATGTACAAATGGTAAATAATGGCTCCCCGCCTTCTCTACAGAGACGTTTCGTAAGATGGGAATAGATTGTTTAATGGAGGATCGCTTCCGCAACAGGAAGGGTCTTTTGTCCGGCAGGCTGATAGGACATCCCTAACAGGGCTGCCATGGTGGCGGCCAGCTGCCCCTGCCAGAGTTGGGTCTTTGTATTGATCTCCCCCCTGGGCGAAGCGTCCGGGCCGATCACGGCGATCCAGATCTCTCCCGACTCAGGAATATTCACGCCGTGATCCATCCAGTCTTTTTTCACATGACTTCCGCGCCCATGATCACAGGTGAGAATCATCGTTGTTTTACCCTTGTATTCAGGCATGGATTGCAACAGGTTCCAGAGATCTGCAATCATACCGTCTTCTGCATGCGCGGCGCCGATATACTGGTCATAAGACCCGTCATGCGCAAAGGCATCGGCCTCGCCAAC
>PLXD01000572.1 GCA_003151295.1 Chitinophagaceae bacterium
CCGCAAAGTATCCCATAAACCTGATTGAAAAAAGGTTATCCGAAAAAGAAGCCATAAAACAGCTCAAAGATTAATTGCAAAATATACATTCTCATGTTTACCATCGATGCGCATCTCGATCTTGCAACCAATGCAATTAATCTAAACCGGGACTTACGCAAGCCGGTTCATATAATAAGGGAAAAGGAAAAAAAACTGGGCTGGAAGGATATGCAGGACAGGGGGAATGGGACAGTTGCGCTCCCGGGATTGAGAAAGGCGAATATGGGTCTCGTGGTAGCAACCCTTATATCACGGTTTTCTGATGACGGCACCCCCCTTCCAACATTGAATTTGCCTGGCTGGCATTCCCCCGAACAGGCTTATGCTTTCGCACAGGCGCAATTGACCTGGTATAGGGTCATGGAAGAAGAAGGTGAAATGGTGCAGGTAGCCGATATAACCCAATTGGAAAAGCACCTGGAATTGTGGCGGCAGGACTGTATCCCGGATGAAACAAAACCGATCGGGTATATCCTGAGCTTAGAGGGAGCGGATTCCATCATTAATCTTGACTATCTCGAAAAATATTATTTCAATGGACTGAGGGCCATCGGGCCCGCCCATTTTGGCCAGGGGCGTTATGCAGCCGGCACGCATAGCAACGGTAGCGGTTTTACGAATATCGGCAAAGAGCTGCTACGCGAAATGGACCGGTTAAACATCATCCTGGATACCACACACCTTACAGATAAGGGTTTCTTCCAAGCCATGCAATTATTCAGAGGCAGCGTATGGGCCAGTCATCAGAATTGCCGGGCTTTGGTGAATGGCGAAAGGCAATTCAGCGATGACCAGATAAAATGCATCATAGAACGGGATGGCGTTATTGGCGGCGCACTGGACACCTGGATGTTGCATGAAAATTTCGACATGGGTAAGGATAACCCCGCCGATCTAGGCATCAACCTGGAGAAACTGGTCGATCATTTTGATCATATATGCCAGATAGCAGGCAATAGCCTGCATATCGGTTTTGGAACAGACTTAGACGGGCTCTTCGGCACGGAACAAACGCCTTACGATATGGATACGATTGCCGACATCCAAAAGTTTATCCCTTTATTGGAAAAACGGGGGTATACCGAAAAAGATATCGAAAACATATTTTCCGGGAATTGGCTGCGTATCATTAAAAGAACCTGGTCAAATGGGAGAATATTTTTAACTGCTGCTGACTAAGGGGAGCTTTCGTGGGTATACGCTCCCCCTATTTTAGGTGCACGCCAGATTATAGTTTTTAGGTTTTTAATTATTATCGAGAGACTTAAACTGCTTGCGATAATATAAAGGGCTTACTCTCATCCGGGCTTTGAATGTTTTATGAAAATTGGAGATATCGTTGAAGCCGCTTTCGAACGCGATCTGTGAAATGCTTTTATCCGTGTAAATGAGCTGCCTCACGGCAAAGTCGATCCGGTAGTTGGTGACCGCATCCATGAAGCCCATCCTGTAGGCCCTTTTAAAATATTTGCAGAAAGCGTGATAAGTCATATTTGCCATGGATGCGGCTTCTTTAAGCGATAGCTGATTTTGAAAGTTGTCCACGATATAAGCGGTAATAAGGCTCATTCTTTCTTTTTCCGTGGCTGACAGAACGAATCCCGGCTCCTGCAAGTCGAGCAGGGTGTAATCGGGCCAGGTAGCCAGATCATTTAAAATATCCAATAACAGGATCAGTTTTTTTAAGGTGTTATTTTCATCCAGCAAGGAGAGCATTTTTTGTTGCACTGGCCGGGTATCCCCTTTGAATTGTATTCCGGATTTGCTATTGGCCAGCAGATGGCTTGCCAGGCCCATTTCCGGCGTATTGAAAAACCCGGACCCCATAAAATCATGCCTGAACTGGATGACGATGGACATGGAATTTTCTTCGTCCGCCGGGGGCGTCGTCTTCCAGCAGTGAGGCAGGTTGGCGCCCAGCAGGACCAGGTCTTCCGGAAAATAATCGCACATATGAGCGCCCACATAGCGTTTGCCATTTCCCTGAACGATCCACGTCAATTCGTATTCCGGATGGAAATGATAGGGCGCTGAGAAGCTTCTCTCTTCGAATTGCCTTACCTGGAAGGAGGTATGGCCGCTAGAAGCAACCAACTCGAATGAGGGTTTCATATATTGATGATTTTGTCAATTATTATAGGAGGATATAAAATATTGACAATATATGCCATAAAATGAGCAATTCTGACAAATCTTTCCTGGATGAACTGTGTTTAGTTTGCCTTATAAAATCATTGTCATATGCATCTCACACATTTGCCCTCCCTTCATNNAATGAATCTATGGGAGGTGGATGAACAAGTGAAGCAATTTACACTGGCCAAACGATTTGCGAATGTTGCGGCGCAATTACTAGGCGTGAAAAACGTGCGTCTGTATCATGATCAGGCCCTGTATAAAGAACCCGGCGGCGGGATGACGCCCTGGCATCAGGATCAATATTACTGGCCTTTGAGCACGCAGGATACGCTAACCATGTGGATGCCCCTGATGGATATCGGTGAAGACATGGGAATGCTGACTTTTGCTTCCGGATCGCACAGAGAAGGATTGGTCGGGAATATTGCCATCTCCGATGAATCCGAGATGTTGCTTGAACAGCATATCGCAAATAAGGGATACGGCATTAGTCGCGCCAATAGCATGAACGCAGGTGATGCCAGCTGGCATTATGGCTGTACACTGCATTCGGCGCCGGGCAATCGATCTGCCCTTACCCGCGAGGTAATGACCGTCATTTATTTTGCCGATGGTGCGCGAGTAACCGAACCCGTCAATGAGCACCAGGAAAACGACCGCCAACGATGGTTACAGGGGCAGGCTACCGGAAGCGAGGCCGCGTCTGCATTGAATCCCCTATTGTTG
>PLXD01000500.1 GCA_003151295.1 Chitinophagaceae bacterium
TAAGATGAGGCATCCTGCTGCTCGTGCTGGTAACTCCCGAGATAGCCGCCACAGGTGCGGGGGCCAGGGGACGAATAGATCCCCATTTTTAGACCCAGACTATGGACAAAATCTGCCAATGCCTTCATATCCGGGAACTTATTATTTGCCAGGATCTTACCATCGGCATCACGTTTCTCGTTTTCCCAGCCATCGTCGATATTGATATAGGTCCATCCGTGGGCGGAAAGCTTTCCGGCCATCGCCTTTGCGGAGGCCCTGACTTTTTCATCGCTCACGGTCAGTCCCCAGCAGTTCCAGCTATTCCATCCCAGGGCAGGCGTCAGCCCGATCTTGTCCCCGCAGAAGATGGTGAAATTCTTGCTGGCCGCACCCAGTTTGTTCTTCACGGTCAGTTTCACCTTAAAGGCGCCCTTCTGTGCCAGTCTACCCGTAATGATTCCTGTTTGACCGTCCAGTTTGAGGGTGGCGGGCAGGGATGCCGCCGTATAGCTCAGGTCCCCTTCACCGGTGGCCGGTATCCGGTACTGAAAGGGGGCTCCGGGTCTGACACCGAATACTTCGGGACCGTTGATCCGGGGAGCAGCCGCAGACTTGGGCGTCAGGATATAAGGTATCCCTTCCGTTGCACTGATCTGCTTATTGCTCCTGCCTTCCACGAAGGAATAGGTTACCTGGTAGGGCTTCTTATCCGGCAATACCGCTTTATAGGTGTATTCAAAAGGCCGGTCTTTGGCGAAATCAATGCCCAGGGTCTGTTTGAACACGACGGCGCCCGAGATAGGATCGGCCACGCTGATATGCAGTCTGCCTGTGAAATCATATTTATCGCTTAGGGATTGAAGGCTGACCTTTTTGGATACCTGCTTATTGTTTCCGAACTGAAAGCCGTTACCGGAGATATCGATCCGGATATAATCGGTCACGTGATTCATACTGATCCCGTAATTGCCATCATACATGCCCCCATCACCATTGTGGTCCCATACCCTGACGGCGATCACATTCTCTTTGTCCCAGTGGATGCGGGAGTCATTCAGGGAAAGCGTATACACTCTGTCCTGATTCCAGATTCCCGCTTGTATAGGGCCGCCGCGGCCTCCGTTACGGCCGATCAGGGAGCCGTTCAGGTAGACCTCGTCGCCATCGTCTATTTTTCCCAGGTCGAAGCGTATACTCTCCTTGAGAAAGGATTTGTCTTTCATGGAGGAGGGGATGATGATATGAAGGCGATACCAGGCAAACCCGTCATAGCCGGCATATCCCTGTGCTTCCCACGGCGCTCCTATCTTAATAGGCGCCCAGTCCGAATCATTGAAAGAAGGGTTGGCCCATCCGGTCTGGTCCCCGGTCTTGAATTTCCAGCCTTGCTTAATGGAGACGTCCTGTGCAACAAGGGTTCCGGATAAAATACAACAAATAAAGACCATCAATTTTGACATGGTGATAATTTTAAAGTCGGAGTAAGTTACAAAAGAACGAAGGATTAATTACTTTTGCGGCTTGGCATAAGCCATCTTAGCTCAGTTGGCAGAGCGTTTGATTCGTAATCAAAAGGTCGTGGGTTCGACTCCCATAGATGGCTCAAGAAGTTTTTAAAGGATTTCAACCTGCGGTAAGCCATTCAATATCGTTAATTCCCCTGTTATTTTTGGGTATCCTTATTACGGATTCCGGGTACGCTTGTCAGAGATTTCGGTATTTCCGGTTCCTGTCATTACTGATTATTAATATTATTATTCCTAAAATTATCAGTAAACTATTGCATAACCATGAATCAGATTGTATTTTAGTGATTTATAACCAACTAGCACAGTTTTGTCAACGCTGAACCGGCAGGGGGTCCCTGCTTTTCCGACCTATGCTTTGTAATTAAAATAACCCAAAAGATAGCATGGATAACTTTAAGAAATTGTCGATCATCATACCGGCCTATAACGAGGGAAAGACCATTCACATGATCCTTGACAGGGTTGCAGATGTAGTGCTGGTCAATGGCATACAGAAGGAACTGATCCTGGTGAACGACTGCTCTACGGATGACACCGAAGCGGTATTGCAGCATTATAGCAGTCTGCACCCGGATTTGAATATACAGTACTTCAAGCATGAGGTCAATAAGGGAAAAGGAGCGGCGATCCATACGGGAATTCAGAAAGCCACGGGCGAATACCTCGTGATACAGGATGCAGACCTCGAATACGATCCCGAGGAGTTCAATGACCTGCTGAAGCCCGTTTTACGGGGATCTGCGGATGTCGTGTACGGCTCCCGGTTCCTGGGTGGAAACTCCCACCGTATCCTGTTTTTCTGGCACTCGCTCGGTAACAAATTCCTGACTAATCTCAGCAATGTGTTCACCAACCTGAACCTGACTGATATGGAGACTTGTTATAAACTTTGCCGGACCTCCATTATACAACAGATCCCGCTGAAGGAAAAAAGGTTTGGTTTCGAGCCTGAGATCACGGCCAAGATCGCACGTATTCCCGATATACGCATCTATGAAGTCGGCATCTCCTATTATGGCCGTACTTATGAGGAAGGGAAAAAGATTGGTATGAAAGATGCCTTCCGCGCTTTATACTGCATTATTAAATACAACGTGTTTAAGAAGTAATTGGGAATTGGGGATTTGGAATTTGGAATTTGTGTTTTGGAATTTGAATTTTAATTTGTTATGCCATTCATTCTACCTGTAAAAGGAATTTTACCGCAAA
>PLXD01000263.1 GCA_003151295.1 Chitinophagaceae bacterium
CTCGACTTCGACGCCAATAGGCGATATCAGTGAATTGACAGGTGTTAAAAAGATCTTTAAAGATCTTCCGGTACCCATCAGCGCGACAAAATCCATGACCGGTCACCTGCTGGGAGCAGCAGGCGCGATTGAAAGCATTATCTGCATATTGAGTGCAAAATATAATATCATTCCCGCCACCATCAATACAAAAAACATCGACGAAGCAATACCAAAGGGACTTAATATCATTCTGGGTCAATCCATAAAGGCGGAGGTAAACTATGTGTTGAATAACACATTCGGTTTTGGAGGCCATACGGCCAGTTCGATCTTTAAGAAATATACGGTATGACCACTCACCTAAACTGGAAATAGATCAGGGCTATGGCGGACGTGGTCATCAGCAGGAAGGCTAAGACGCCCAATAGATTCGTTCCTTTCTTATTAACGGAATCTCCCATGATCGCCCGGTTGTTACAGATATGGAGGATGATGGCGATCATCACGGGCGCCGTGAGCCCGTATAAAACGGCCGTATATATAAGCGCCTGTATCGGGCTGATATTAAGGAAATCCAGGGAAAGACCCGCCAGCAATGATATGGCGAGGGTCAAATAGAATCCCGGCGCCTGGTTGAATTTTTTATCCAATCCCTGCCGCCAGTTGAAAGTCTCTGCGACGATATACGACAGGGCTCCGGCCAGGACGGGGATCGCTAAAAATCCCGTACCGATCACGCCTATTGCAAAGAAAAAATAAGTGACCTTACCTGCCAGCGGCGCCAGGGCCCTTGCGGCCTGGTCCACCGTATCGATTTTCCGGATTCCTGCATTATAAAGAACGACTCCCGATGTCAAAATAATAAAGAACATGACCACGTTTGAAAAGAACATGCCTCCATATACGTCCTTTTCCATTTTAGCCATGAAGCGTTTATCGATGACAATCTTTTTCGTGGAGCTGGCGATGTCCTCCGCCTCCATGGTAGCCTGCCAGAAAAACAGGTAAGGGGAAATGGTAGTGCCGAGGATGGCTACCAGGATTTCGAAAAAATCCCTGTTGAATTGAATCGTAGGTATAAACGTATGTTTCAGGACCTGTAACCAATCCTCCTTAACCAGGAAGGGAATGATGATATATAATAACAGGACCAGGCACAACCATTTCAGGATTCCTGCGAGCTTATGATAAGAATAAAGGACCACGCCGGCCAGGATCAGGATGGTGAATACTATTTCGAAAGCAAAGACCGGAACGCCTGGTATCAGCAAGTTGGATACCGCTCCCATCCCTTCGATATCGGCCCCGATATTCAGGACGATCGCCGGAAAGCTGAAAATCATCATCAGATAGAGCACGGACTTCGGGTAATGATCTTTCAAAATGCCGGTCAATCCTTTGGCGGTCACTATGCCTATACGGGCGCACATTTCCTGTATGGCAGCCATTAGCGGGAAAGTGATCAGCGCGGTCCAAAGGGTAGCGAGGCCAAAGCCGGCGCCAGCCTGTGAATAAGTAGCGATACCGGATGGGTCGTCATCGCTCGCTCCTGTGATCAGCCCGGGACCGAGGGTTTTCCAGAATTGCTTGCATTTTATGATGAATTTTGTCGATCGCTTCATAATGAAATATACCGCGAATGGGCCACCCCAAAAAATATTCCTTGCGGCTATGTTGATAATCGGGTTCCATCAGGTTAATTTTATGCGATACTATAGATTATAGTCACTATCTATCACGGCAGCGCGCCCTGCTTTAAAAAATTCATTATGCCTTTNNCTTTGCCTTTATTGGCCATCGTCCGTCACGGGCAGTCAGTCTGGAACCTGGAGAACAGGTTTACCGGAGAGGTGGATATTGATCTTACCCCGCAGGGAAGAACAGAAGCCCGTGAAGCCGGAAAAAAATTAAGAGGAATCGAATTCAGCCGCTGCTTTACCTCCGCCTTGAAAAGAGCGCAGGAGACCCTGTCCCTGATCCTGGAGGAGACGGGCCATCCCGGCTTGCCCATCACCAGGGATAAAGCGCTGAACGAAAGGAACTACGGAGATCTGCAGGGATTGAATAAGGACGACATGGCGCGCAAATACGGGTCTGAACAGGTCTTGATCTGGCGGAGAAGCTATTCGGTCGTGCCGCCCGGCGGAGAGAGCCTCGAGAATACCGCGGAGCGGGTACTGCCTTATTACAGGAAGGAAATCGAGCCCCTGCTCAGGGCGGGGGAAAATATATTAATTGTGGCGCACGGTAACAGCCTCCGGGCTTTAATGATGTACCTGGAAGATATCGGCCCGGAGACAATCGCCGGGGTGAATCTTCCAACCGGGACACCGAGGCTCTATACGATGAACGGGCAACTGGATATCGAAAAAGCGGAATACCTGTAATGCCCAGTTTCAGCATTGAGATCTTAAGGATTAATGATCCTGGGACCGATCCTGAAAAATCAATCCGTCAACAATACAATTTTACCGATATGCCCGCTGCTCTCCATCAGTTCATGTGCCTGCGCAGCCTCGGCCAGGGGGAACTCCCGGTAGATGAATGGCCTGAATTTCCGCGCCACCAGCAGGGGCCATACATTTTTTTCAACGTCGGCGGCAAGGGCGGCTTTGAAAGCGGTGTTCCTGACACGGAGGGTACTACCTGTAATCATTAATCGCTTGGACATCAGCGAAAAGATGTCTATTTCGGCTTTTGCTCCCCGGATAGCGTTGAGGAAGACCAGCCTTCCATCAGGCCTGAGCAAGCGCAGGTTCTTGGGAATATATTCGCCGCCGATGATATCCAGGACCAGGTCCACCCCTTCGGATGCCAACGCTTCTTCGAAATCCTGTTCTTTATAGTTTATGCAGCGGTCTGCGCCGGCATCCAGGCAGGCACGGCATTTCTCAGCGCTACCGGCCGTAGCATATACAATGGCGCCAAATGCTTTCGCCAATTGAATAGCGGTCATCCCGATGCCGCCGCTTCCGCCATGCACCAGGAATTTATCCCCTTTCTTCAGTTGTCCCCGCTGAAAGGCATTGTGCCAGACGGTGAACACGGTTTCAGGCAGAACGGCCGCTTCGGCAAAACTCCAGCCGGCCGGCACCGGTAAGCACTGTCCGTCGGGAACGGCGGCATATTCCGCATAGCCACCCCCCGTTACGAGGGCACAAACGGCATCTCCCACTTTCCAGCGGGTGCAGCCGGCCCCACATTGTTCGATGATTCCGGCCAGTTCCAGTCCCGGTATATCGGGAGAAGCGCCGAACGGTGGCGGATAATTGCCCTTGCGTTGCGATATATCCGGTCTGTTGACACCAGCCGCTTTTATACGGATAAGCACTTCCCCTTCTGCCGGAATGGGGACAGGTCGTTCCTGCAATTGCAGTACACCAGGTTCTCCGGGCTTTGTTATGACAATGGCTCGCATATAAAGAATTTCTTTTTATAGTCACCGGCCTACCCTTCTCCCAGCACGACAAATTCCTGCTCCAGGGTCAGCGAGTGTGCATAGAGGTGATCGATGAAAGAGGGTCCTTTTCTGGCATACCAGGGCATGAAGTTATCAATGCGTTCCTGCAGGCCGTTCAGCGGGAATAGAGCGGATTTGATGGAATTGACCTGGCGACTCTGATCCTCGAATTTCCTTTTTTCTGCTTTCANNTTCTTTTCCAGGCCTTCCAATGGCTTTATAGCCTTCGACTGCAGGGCTTCTACATGCTGCACGAGGGTCTTATCGACGGAGCCGGAAATCTCCTTTATCTTTTTATAGAAATCCAATGCTTCGCGGATTTCCTGTTCTAAACTCAACTGCTGCCGCGATTGACGTTTTACCATCTCATTGACCAGGTCTTCTTCGGGGCGGAAGATGTCGGTCACCGTCAATCCGGCATTTTCCAGTTTGTCCTTCCAGGTATCTTCGATCAGTAGAAAAGAGTTGCGCAGGATCAATACCGGGAAAGGCACCTGGTAGTGTTCGAACAGTGCTTTCAATTCCAGCCAGTAAGCCGTTTCCCCGCTTCCGCCGATGAAAGCGATATCCGGAAGGAGGGTCTCCTGGTACAAACCGCGCAGGATCACGTTGGGACTGAATCGTTCCGGATATTCCGCTAATTCCTGTTTGAGTTCGGACTGCCCGAAAGACAAAGCGGAATCATGGACAACAAACCGGTCCCCTTTTTTTTCGATCCGGCCGCGGAGATCTCCTTTCAGGTAGAATAAATTGATATCCCTGGGATTGGCCTGCACCTTATAATGGACAGACAGATCCCGGACAGAGGAATTGACGATCGTGGAGGGAACCTGGTTGAAAAGATCGTCTGAAAAGACGGGAGCCATGAGGCGCTTTAGACTCGCCTGATCGGGGATCAGCACAATCAACCCGTAGGAAGAGAACAGCGTATTCAAAAGCCTGAAGGTACCCGTTTGTATATCCGGGCTTTCCAGGTAGGCTTCTTTCAGCAGGCCTGTCAATTCCTTTCCGAAAGGTAAAACGGAGAGCTCTCCTTCGACACGGTCAATTATTTTCTCAAGCCCCCCAGGTTTCATTCTTCCCACAGCGCCTGTCTGGCGTGTATCCCAGACCAGCTTCTCATTGTTCAGGTAGATCTTACCCAACTCTTCCAGGTCCGCATCTTCGCTGCCCATATAAAATACGGGCACAAATCGGTATTGCGGAAATTCTGCCGACAAATAAGAGGCCAGCCTAACCGTATGAAGGATCTTGTAAATAAAGTATAGGGAACCGGTGAAGATAGCCGGCTGATGGGCCGTGCAAATGGTAAAAGTATTTTCAGAAGCGAGGAGGTCGATATGTTGCCTGACCCGATCGGAGGTCGTTATTCCTTTATATTGGTCCTTTAATGCATTCACCAGCACCGGCCGGTTAGTGGGGAATTGCCTGCGGGCTGCAATGGAAGACCGGATGCCATCCAGGGAAACAGGATGCGCATAAAAAGGTTTAAGTGTGTCTGCCTGCTTCAGGTAATCAAGAATGATCTCGGAAAAATATCCAGTTTGGCTATATGGTAAACGGGTTGATATACAGTCCATACAAAGAATAAAAATAAAATTAACGGGTGAATGAATCAGCCTGTTAGCCTAACACAACAAGAGAATAACTGTTCGCCGAACGAAATTATTTTTCCCTTGCCTCTTTGCAAACACTTGATCTCCCTATATAATCAACTGTTTTACAGTATTTTATCGTTTGTCAACTGATCATTTACCGTGCGCCAGATTCCCAAGGGGTTCTCATTTTTCAATGCATCAGGCAGCAGGGAGTCCGGCCAGTTCTGGTAGCAAAGGGGCCTTACGAAACGTTTTATCCCGTCCGCGCCGACGGAAGTAAAACGGCTATCTGTAGTCGCCGGAAAGGGGCCGCCATGCTGCATGGCCAGGCCTACCCGCACGCCCGTAGGCACCCCGTTTACGATCANNACCAGGGCCTCATGACTGCGGAGATCGTTTTCTGTAGCCATCAGGGTGGTGGTCAGTTGTCCCTCCAGGTGAGTGGCGACGGCGGTCATTTCCTTACTATCCTTACAGCGGATGATGATCGAATAAGGTCCGAATACTTCCTGATGTAAGAGCGGGTTATTAAAAAAGGCTTCTGCCGTAGCAGAGGCAATGGTGGGCGCTCCCTGGTTCTCTCCCGGGTTTGTATCCGAGACCGCTATGGTCTCTACCCCTTCCTGCTGCAGGGCGGAGGCCCTTTTCTCCGTGAAAGCCTTTGCGATGCCGGGATGCAACATGGTACCCGGTCGCAGTTCCCTGATGCGGGCGGATAATGCCTCACTAAAAACGTTCAGATCTTCGTTATCGATGCCGATCAGCAGTCCCGGGTTCGTACAGAACTGCCCGGTATCCTGTGTGATGGAAGCCGCATATTGACCTGCGGATTCTTTCGCGGATTGTTTCATTTTTTCAGGCAACAGGAAGACGGGATTGATACTTCCCATTTCCGAGAAAACGGGTATGGGCGTTTTGCGCTGGTTGGCCCAGTCAAAAAGGGCCTTGCCTCCGCCATACGAGCCCGTGAATCCCACGGCTCGGGTATTGTCATGCATGACCAGGGCTTTACCGACCTCGAATCCGGCGCCATGAATATGTGCGAAGACGCCAGTTGGCAATCCGCATTTACGGACGGCCTTTAAAATAGCACCGGCGACCAGTTCGGACGTTTGTCCATGTGCGGGATGCGCCTTCACGATCACTGGGCAGCCGGCAGCCAGTGCAGTCGCCGTATCCCCTCCGGCGGTGGAATAGGCATAGGGGAAATTGCTGGCGCCGAAAACTACGACAGGACCCAGGGGAACCTGCATTTTACGGATATCCGGTTTGAATATGGCAGGATCTGTTCCGGCCGTATCGATACGGGCTTCCAGCCAGTTGCCTGCTTCACAGGCCGCCGCATAACTGGTAAGCTGAAATAGGGTTCTGGCTCTTTCTCCGCGCAATCTTGCTTCGGGCAAATGGGTCTCTTCCATGGTCTGGTGGATCAACGAATCACCCAGGGCTTCTATCTCCGAGGCGATGGTGCGCATAAATTCCGCCCTCTCCTTCAGACTCGATTTCCGGTATACCTCAAAAGCCTGCCATGCATGCTGCATGGTTTGATTGATTTCCTGAATGGTTGCATCCTTGCTAATCATATAAAAATTCGTTTTTCCCTAATTAATTAATTAATAGTGCCTCAAATTAATAGTACTTCATTAATTTTATAGTTACTTTTTATAGCCCGTCTTTATACCACCTCGCCTTCCAAATCATAGTCATACGCCTTTGTGATCTTCACCTGTACAAATTCACCCGGCTGCAATTTTTTATCGGAATGAATAATGACCTCGTTATCTACTTCGACCGAATCGAACTCGGTGCGACCCAGGTAGCGGCCAGATTCTTTTTTGTCGACCAGGGTCTTGAAAACCCGGCCCAGCTTTTCCTGGTTCTTCTCATAGGAGATTTCCTGCTGCACTTCCATAATCTCTTCCGCTCTCATTTGCTTTTCTTCCGGGCTTATCGTGTCCTCCAGTTCATAAGCGCCCGTTCCTTCTTCATGGGAATAGGTGAAGATGCCTACCCGGTCAAACCGGTGCTCCCGAAGAAAATCCTTCAGTTCCTCCACATCGTCCACTGTCTCGCCCGGGAAACCCGCGATCAGGGTTGTGCGCAGACATATCCCGGGTACTTTCTCCCGGATCGCATGAATGAGCTCATTCATTTCCGAACGGGTGATCTGCCTGCGCATGGCTTTTAGCATGCTATCGCTGGCATGTTGCAGGGGCATATCCAGGTAATTGCAGATATTCCCGCGCTCCCGGACCACGTCGAGTATCTCCATCGGAAATTTCGACGGATAAGCATAATGAAGCCTGATCCATTCCAGCCCTTTCACATCGGCCAGCCGGTGCAGCAGATCCGGCAGCATTCTCTTTTTATAAATATCCAATCCGTAATAGGTCAATTCCTGGGCGATCAGCAAGATCTCTTTTACACCCTTTTTTACCAGGCTCTCTGCTTCTTTCACCAATTCTTCCATCGGCCTGCTGATATGATTGCCGCGCATGAGCGGTATGGCGCAGANNCCGATATTTTCAAATAGGCATAGTGGCTGGGAGTTGCCAGCAGCCGTTCGCCCAGCAGTTCAGCCTTGTAATCTGCTTCGAACCGTTTTAATAGTAGGGGTAGCTCCATGGTTCCAAACCAGGCATCGACTTCGGGGATCTCTATTGCAAGATCGTCCCGGTAACGATGGCTCAGGCATCCGGTGACATAGACTTTGTCG
>PLXD01000380.1 GCA_003151295.1 Chitinophagaceae bacterium
CGTCTCGGGATTAATATAGGTCGGATCTCCCAGAATATATGTCAGTGCATTGGCTAATTTCCAGTCCCAATCGGCCAGGTGAAGCAGTGATTGTATCGCCCATCCCGAAAAAGCGCCGGCTATTGCATATACAGGTAGTAACCAACCGTTCCTCTCCCTGCGTTCCTGCAAATCATAAACGCCCACGGCGAGCAAGGCAAAGAATGCAGGAAGATAATTGGCGTCGAACCAATAGAGGGGGTTTTTATGACGCGACCCATTGCTATCAAAGTTTGCAGCGGGCTCAAGCAGGCTGGCAATCGGATCTTCGATCAGGTCCAGCAGCAGCCACGCGGCAAATACGAATAATACGGGTTTAAAAAGATCTGCCAGTTTATCTTTTTCCACCACGGCTGCCAGGGCGGTCCCGGCTGCGCCAAGGGCGGCCCATAAAAAGCCGATAAAAAACAGGCATATATATCCGTACCATTGTGTGGGGAAGTGCCCGCTGTCTGTATAGGCTATTACCTGCATATAGGAGACGGTCGCCCCGAACCCCCATCCGATAGCGCCAAAAAAAGCGAAATAAAGCAGTTTGCCCCGCCAGTCTTCTCTCCCTGACAATACGCATAGCGGAATAACGGCCAGGCAGCCGGCAAATGCAGCTCCATATTGATGTCCGAAGTTGCCGCGTATCCCCCATCCGATCGATAGGGACAAACCAACCAGGAGTAAGGCGCCGATTCTAAAGAGGGGCGTCCGTTCTTTTTTAAAAAGGGGCATATATAATGTGTATTAAATATGAAGAGCTCATTTCCTGATCAACCATATCTCTGCTACCTGGGGGCCCTGGTCGCCTTCCCGGCAAGTCCAGGTAAACAGGACCTTTCCATCGGAAAGGGCGGCCTGCGGGACATCGAATTCATAGACGGGCTTTTCACCGGTCTGGATAAAGTCATGCACCAGCCAGCCATCGGCCATGAGTTTCATCGTAGACCGGAAACGCCCTGTATAAGATATACGGATGCGGTAAGAAGCCTTCGGATCGAGGTCTTTATATTCGATCTGCAGGGGTTGGTCATACAAGGTACCGACCTGCTCCATCCATGCCCGCGGTACGACCTTCCCGCCAAAACCCCGGGGAAGGATCTCATGAACCCAATCATCGTTCAACGTCCCTACTCCGAAAGCAACGGCAGGAGATAAATATCCCGCAGGATCTTTTTCCCAACCAGCCCCGGGCACGACCCGGCCCCAGCTTCCCGCCGGTCCGAAATGATCATAGAACCCGCCGGGCCCCGGGTCGGTCCTGTGCAGAAGGTTTCTGATCTTCACAAGCCGTTCGGATTCATCGTTTATCGTTTCGATGCCCTTCAACTGGTCCAATATCCACGGCGAATCATTCAGGCGAACTTCGATATTGTCAATAAAATTACCGCGCCCGCCCACTGCCCCATGCCGTTCAACGGTAAGCTGCGCACCGATACTCGCGAACAGGGAATCAGCCAACGCCATACATTTTTGTTTATAAGCAGGATTCACCGGAAATTTCTCTGCATTCGCAAAAATCTCCCGGGCTTTCGAAATGGCCGGCAAAGCGCCCATTGCATCCGCTTCATTCAGTACATCTTCTGCCTGCTGTTCTAATGCCGTCTCATGGAGTAACCGCTTTTGTATATACGCGTCATAGTAGGCTCTCAGGACACACATCTGCAGCCGGAAATTCTTACTGATCGTAGCATGTGCCCTGCTTTCAATTTCCTGCCATTGCAATAAAGAGAGAGGGACGTTTTCATTTACCAGCAGCGGTCCGCGCAGGTTCTTCTCCAGGGACAGGATACCCTGAGCTACGGCTTCCGTATAATCCGGACCTATGAATAAACGGGCATAATCCCTGAGGGTCTCTATGACCGGTGTCTCCGGATTCCAGTCCTGGTCGCTCCACACGAATTTATTTACATCGTCATTCGTTCCTTCGGAATAACTGATGCTCCCCGCACTATAGGAGGCAAAGAGATTATGGATATGCTTTTCATCGTAGGGCCGCGGATTGACACATTCACGCCCCAAGGTCATGGCATAAGCCAGGTCCCATTCGGGAACGGGGTATTGAGAGCTCAGGCTATGCGTGATGTCCGGATATATCCGGATGGGAATAGAGGGCTTAACGAGCTTTCTAATTTCCGCGATCGGGGTTTTAATCCAGGGGCCATATACGATACCTCCCAGCCACGGATATCCGAGATTGACCTGCTCATAAAAAGCATCGGTCCATTTTTGGGTAGGCCGGAACACCTGCGGGGAAACCCAAATCCTGGCTTTCGGATGGAATTCATGCAGGACGACTGCCACTTTTTCCAGCCACGCGAACAAGGTATCCGGCGCCAGATCGCCCGGATCGGCGCCCGGGATGAACAGGTCGTCCAGTTTAGGAACCGCGGCAAATACTTCCCGTCGTTCCTTCAACTCCGACCGGATAGAATCGGCATGCGTATAATCCGAGCCCATATTCGGATACCACATCCATACGTCCAGCCCATATTCCTTGCAGATCCTCGATTGCTCTGCGATCATCTTAATCGGAGGGAGCTTCATATGCCGGCTGGTAGGATCGTCATCCGTGCGTGGAGGCACGATTTCGATGCTATTAGCCCCGAACAAAGCCAGCTCCCGTATATATTGATCGAACTGGGCTACGCGGAAAGCATCATAGGAATTTGTTTTAGGGCGATATCCCAACTGGTGACCGCGAATGGCGTACCGTGGAGTCGAAGAAATTGAAATATCCGATGGGATCAATATACTCCCGGGACGCATCTCTGACTTTCGCAGCAGTCTCCCGATACCATATAACAGGCTGCGTGCATCGGCGCCGGTGATGATCAGCGTTCGATCATCCTTCATAAGGAGGATCTTAAACCCGTCAACGCCCGTTTGCGGCATGGCAAGCAGGGAATCTTTACATTTTTTGAATATCCCCGGCGGAAAGCCTCTACCGGTAAACTCTTTGCCGGGGATGATGCAAATAACCGGGTTCCTCCCGGCCCGGAAGCTATGGGTAATGGGAAGGTCGATATTCGTCCTCTTTTTCACCTCCTCCTGCAATACCTGCAATGGCTTGGCGAGACCGGCATTGTCCCTTCCCTGCAGGTAAATACCCGCCGTGGAAAAATCCAGGGATTGTACTGTATCGGGGAACCATGCCGGATTGAGGGATCGATCCCGATCGACAGTCTGGGCAAAAAGGGCCGGGGAAAATACTGAACAAAAAGCCAGAAAAAGAATTCCAAAAGTATATTTTCCGGTCACAGGCAATCAGTTTCAGGTAATAAGTCAGTAACCGTCTTTTCATACTCAAATAATCTTACCTTTAAATTTCTACCTCACCTATATTAATCAAGACTAAAATGAGCCAACAGGAATCGTTCGTAAAAGCAGCTTTACTGACATGGGCCGGTAATATCAAGAGACTAACGGCCATTTTTAATGGTTTAACGGACGAAGAACTGTTCACCGAAATAGCACCCGGTAAAAACAGGGGGGTCTACCTGCTGGGACATCTGACGGCAGTCAATGATATGATGTTACCCTTGTTGGGTTTTGGCAATCGGGAGTTTCCCCAACTCGATAAAGCTTTTATTTCAAATCCCGATCGGACCATTAAAGACCTACCTCCTGTTCAGGAATTAAGGGCGCAATGGACAGCCGGCAACGAACTATTAAACCGGCATTTTAACAGCCTCACGCCGGATCAATGGCTGGAGCGTCATACCACG
>PLXD01000282.1 GCA_003151295.1 Chitinophagaceae bacterium
TGTGGAACCGTCTACTTCGGCAGACCGGAAAATATTGAAGTGGGTGATCAGCGGGGCCGTTTCCACCGGTACATACCGGATCAGGGTGCTGAGCGGCAGCATCTGGCCCGCCTGGTTACGGACATAATATTTGTTCATATCGGAGATAAGCGCCCGATAATTGGTATCGGCCTGCACGACGACATGGAAGGTACGGTTGTAGAGGGTGAAGTTGTTTGTAAAGAGGCTACCCATATAGGCCTGCATCGTATTAAACACATCGGAGATGCTGACCCCCAGTTTCTGGCATTTATCCCGGTCCACGGTCAGGTTATAACTGGGCGTGTGCGCCGAATAGTAGCTAAAGGCGGTGGAGATGGGCGGATTCTTATGAGCCTCGGCGATGAATTTTTTGACGACGGTCTCAAACTGGTGAATATCGTCGTTGGTGTTTCCTTGCTGTATCTGCATGCTGAATCCGGCGGCCTGCCCTATGCCGCGGATAGGCGGCGGCGGGATGACCACGACGTTGGCGTTCTTGATGCCGGCGGCGGCAATTTTGCCTCTCACCACATCGATGAGGCGGGGGATCTGCATATCGGACGACTTACGCTGCTCCCAGGGTTTGAGCATCACGAAGATGGTACCGTTGTTGGAATTGGTGCCTCCATTAAGGATATTGAAACCGGAAAGAGCGGCAAAATGGTTGACGGCCGGTTCTTTACCGATGATATTCATCAGCTTGGTAATTACGGCCACCGATTGTGATACGGAAGAGGCTTCCGGTAACTGGTAGGTTATATACAGGCGGCCTTCGTCTTCGGGCGGGATGAATCCGGCGGGCTTTTTCTTGAATAGCACGACGGCTCCTACGCAAATACATATCAGCAGAATGATGATATAGCGGGCTCCGTTGATGCTGTGTTTTACCCCGTTGGAATATTTATTGGTGATGAGTTCGAACCCTCTGTTAAACCACAGGAAGAACCGGTCGAACCAATTCGATTTTTTCAGGTGGGAGGGTCGTAATAATAAGGTACAGAGGGCCGGCGTCAGGGATAATGCGATAAAGGCGGAGATCATCACGGAGATAGCGATGGTGATAGCAAACTGCTGGTAGAGCCGGCCTACGATGCCTGGAATAAAGCCAACGGGCACGAAGACGGCCGCGAGGATCAGGGCGATGGCCACGACAGGCGCCGAGATCTCTTTCATCGCCTGGTAAGTCGCTTCTTTCGGTGACATATGCTGCTCGTCAATATAATGCTGCACTGCCTCCACGACGATGATGGCGTCATCCACCACGATCCCGATGGCCAGCACGAAGCCGAACATGGTCAGGGTATTGATGGTGAATCCGAGCGGAATGAAGAAGCAGAAGGTCCCCAGGATGGATACGGGAATGGCGAGGACGGGGATGATTGTAGACCGGAGGCTCTGCAGGAAGAGGAAGACGACGATGGCCACCAGTCCCAGGGCCTGGACCAGGGTAAGGAGCACTTCGTGGATGGAGACCTTGATGATCGTCACCGACTCGAAGGGCACCGTATAGTCTACGTCCGGGGGGAAGAACTTCTTCAGATTTTCAAGCTCCGCGTAAACATTATTTGCTGTCTGCAAGGCGTTGCTGCCGGGAGCCTGGTAGACCATGAGATAGGAGGCGCGTTTTCCGTCGACGAAGGAGTTGCTGGAGAAGGTGAACTTCCCCAGTTCGACCCGGGCGACATCTTTCAGGTAGACCAGTTGACCGCCGGTTGCGCTGCTGTCAGGAATAGTCTTGACCACGACCTTCTCGTAATCCGCTACTTTATTCAATTGTCCGTTGGGCAGGACACTTAGCTCATAGGACTGGTTGTTATTCTGGGGTGGGGCGCCGACGGAGCCGGCGGCAACATAGACATTTTGCGCGTTGAGGGCGGCGATGACGTCGTTCGGCATGAGGCCATAGGCGGCCATTTTATCGGGGTTGAGCCAGACGCGCATCGAGAACTGATCGGTACGTACGCTGATATCGCCTACGCCTGGTACACGGAGCAGGGCATCCTCCACGAAGACATTGGTATAGTTGTCGAGGAAGGTGATGTTGTGGGTGCCTTTTGGTGCGAAAACGGCCACCATCATGAGCATACTGGGGTTGCTTGCGCGAACGGTCAGGCCGAGCTTACTCACCACGGAGGGCAGCAGTGGCGTGGCGATGCCGACCCGGTTCTGCACGTTGAGGGCGGCGATATGGACGTTGGTGCCGATATTAAAGGTCACGCGGATGCTCATACCTCCCGAGTTGGTATTGGTGCTCTGCATGTATTCCATGCCGGGCGTACCGTTCACCTGCTGCTCTATGGGCGTGGCCACAGTTTGCTCCACGGTCTGTGCATCGGCGCCGGTAAATTGGCCATTGACCTGCACCACAGGCGGCGTAATATCAGGATACTGATCTACCGGCAAATTAAGGATACAGATAATACCCGTAATAGCCAGTACGATAGATATAACAATGGCAGTTACCGGCCTTTTAATAAAGGTATTAGCTATCATAGGTCATTCGTCAAAAGACATGAATAGAATATTATTTTATATTGCTTATTAGTTTCAATTTATTTCCCTCCTTTACCGGGTTGGGCAGGAGGGACTTTATTAGCTGTGGTAACTGGCGAGGCATCATGCAATGCCTGCACACCATCAACAACTATCTTGTCCCCTTCTTTTATCCCGCTTTTTATGATCAGGTTTGCGCCAACTGTTTCACCTGTCATTACCTTCTTTTGGAAGGCAAATAACCCGCTACGCCCTTCCGGTCCCTGTTTCTTTGCTGTAGAATCCTTTGGGGCCATAACTGTATCTTTCACTACAAATACAAAATATTCCCCCATCTGCTCCACCACCGCTTTACTGGGTACCAGTATCTGCGGTGTTGAGTCTACGTTCCTTACTCTTACCACGCAACTCATGCCCGCACGTAAATAGTAATTAGTATTAGGAAATACAAGCCTTACCCGGATGGCTCCTGTTTGTGGGTCAACGGCGCGGTCTATCACTGAAATTTTACCAGGATGCGGATAGGTAGAACTATTTGGGAGCAACAGGGTAAACAGGGAATCAATTTTATTAAATCTACCCTTATTAATATCTTCGAAGTAAGGCAGTTGCTTTTCATTGATCAGGAAGTCAACGGCCATTGGATCATCAGTTGATACGGTGTTCAGGATAGTGGTGCCTACGTTCATCAGGTCTCCCAGCTTCACCTGGCTGAAGCCAATGGTGCCATCAAAGGGAGCGGTAATAATTGAAAAACTAAGATTTTGTTTGGTCGTCTTAACCGTCTGGTCGGCGGCTTTTACGGAGTTTTTAGCATTTTCCAACGTTATGATTGCATGGTCGTACAACTGTTTGGCTACGGCCTTTTCATCATTCAGGTAAGTGTAGCGATCCGCATCCTGCTGCGACTGAGTAAGCGTGCCCTGCGTAACCTTTAGGTTCGCAAGCGCCTGATCATAGTTGTTCTGATAGATACGGCTATCTATATNNCTTCTTTAAAAAATATGCCGGTAATATAGCCCTGCACCTGCGCCCGCAGGTTAACCTGGCTCAGCGCAACCGTAGTAGAAGGATACCTGTCATAATAGACCACGGGCCGCGCCTTTATTGTATCCAGGTTTACAGGTGTGGGCTGTGGTGGCGGCGCCTGCTTTTGCTGGCATGAAAAAAGAAACAGGCTACTCATAAAAATTATACTCAATACTACTCTGTTCATAAGAACGGTTTGTTTTAACGTTATTGATTATATGGAATATCACCAAGCGCTTTTTCAAGATCTATTTTGCTGGACAGTAATTGGAACATCGCATTCGTATAGCCTACTTCAGCGGTGATCAGGTTAGATTCAGCAACGATCATATTCAGGTAGGCTACTATGCCCGCCTTGTATTGTATGGATACGATACGGTATACATTTTTTGCCTTGTTCACATTATCCTTCAGCAGGTTCCAGTTGTACAGGTTACTCTTATAGTTTGCCATGGCGGTAGTATATTCAGTATAGATCTGGGATTTCAGATTGACCTCTGCCCAATCAACGATCTGCTCCTGGAGTTTGGACTTGTGCACGTTTTCGATGCGGGAAAACCCGGTGAACAACGGGATACTGAATGAGAGGCCAGCGTACGAATACGGATATGCATTTGAAAAAAGATTTGAGGCGGTATTGTTTTCGTACTCATAGTAATAATTGTAAAAAGCGGACACTGTGGGCAAGAAAGCAAGCCCATAATAATTAGTAAGTTGGTGTTGTAGCTTTTTAATGGTCTGAACTTGCTGGTATTCGATCCTTTTGCTATAGTCCAATGTACGGGAAGTATCGAATGCGATGTCCTGCATCATCCGGATGATATCAAAAGAAATATTAAACTGCT
>PLXD01000192.1 GCA_003151295.1 Chitinophagaceae bacterium
GATCAGGATGGCCAGTAAGATAATCGTTTGATCGTAGTTGGCTTTCAGCGACATGATGGTCGTAAGGGTGCCCGAGCCGGCGATCAGGGGAAAAGCGATGGGGACCAGCAGGCTGGACTTGACATCTTTTTCACTTTTGAAAAATTCGATGCCCAATACCATTTCCAGTCCCAGGATAACTTTCACGATCGATCCCCCTACTGCAAAAGAGCGTTTATCCACCCCCAGTATGGCCAGGAATTGTTCCCCGGCATACAGGAACAATACCATCAGGACGCCGGAAATTAGGGTGGCCTTCAGCTCCTGGAAGCCCCCCATCTTTTTTTTCAGCGCCAGCAATAAAGGGATCGAACCGAGGATATCGATTACCGCGAAAAGGGTAAAGCTGACAGTCACCACAGCATCGATGTCGGCTTTTGTCATATTCATAGTTGCGCGCTTTCCCCAAAGGTAGAACCTGTTCCCGGCTTATGCTGCTCTTTTTCGGCGGGCTGGATATTGGACAGGAACCCATGTTTGAATATCCCGGAAGTTCGGAGAGTTCGGGGATATTCGGGAGTTCCGGCATCCCCCGGATCGCCAGTAAGCCGCGTGATCCGTATGATGCAGCCGTAGTGCAGGGAAAAGACCTTGAATGAAGCGATCAGGGGCGTCCCGGTGATATGGGAGAGGATGCTTCGGATCACTCCCCCGTGTGTGAAGATGGCAATGGGGGCGGTTTCCGCGATGCCTGTTGTTTCAGCGTTCGTGGCTATTCCTGCCTTTTCCACGATCCCGCTGAACCAGGGGATCACCCGATCGTAGAGGTCCAGGTAGCTTTCTCCACCCGGTATCCTTACGTTTACGAAATCCTTCATCCAGGGATCGGTCTCTTCCCGTGGAATATGATCCCAAGGTCTCATTTCCCAGAGCCCGCAATGGATCTCCTTCAACTCCCCGGCTTCGGAGATGGCACTGTCGGGGAACAAATGGGCTGCCAGCTTTCGGCAACGTTGCAGGGGACTGCTGTAGACCTGCCCTATGAGGCCTGTTCTTTCTATTTTATCCTCTCCCAAGTTCCCTCCTGTATCTTTCTTCAGGCATTGTAAGATAATGGATGCTTCTGAAAGGAAATCATCAGCCACATCCAGATCGCTCTGGCCATAGCAGATGCCCTTTTCGACTGCCGGCGTCGTGTGACGTATCAAATAAATTGTTTGTGACATATAATTATAATAACAAAAAGAAATTCTTGCTCTTTGAACGCCTGTTTAACTGAAAGACCCATCCATTTACTCAGGTACTGTATTTCCATACAATGATAAAACCGAGATAAAAAGCCAGTTCGCTGACCTGCTGAATGGCACCCAGGCAATCTCCTGTATAGCCCCCGATCCATTTTTTGAAATACCTGGCTAGTAAGTAAGCGACAAAGAGTACTGGGGGTATCGTTAAGAGGAAATACCCCGGCAAGAAAATAAAAGGAAGCAGGGCTGTGACGATGGCAAAAGCCAACTCTCCGGCGGTTGATTTTCTATTCGCCACCGGTTTGGATTTACTGGTATCGGGATCCGCGGTATATTCGAAAAAGCGCATAATGAAAACCGGCATCAGCCTGCTCAGGCTATGGGCGGCAAGCAGAACGGCAATGAAATACGTGTAGGGAATGATTGTAGCAGGAACTGGGATCGAACCTGTTATGAGAGCGAGCAGCTCCCTTAATAAAAGGAATTTGGCACCGAGCATAGCAATCAGCCCGATGGCACCAAAAGCCCCGATGCGGCTGTCTTTCATGATCAGGAGGATCTTCTCCCGGGTCCAGCCTCCCCCGAACCCATCGCAGACATCCGCGAATCCATCCTCATGAAAGGCGCCGGTAGTAAGGATCCCCGCGATCATTGAGGCCAGGATCGCGATATCGGCGGAAAGGAGCTTGTTAAAAATGAGAAAGACCCCGGCGCATATACCCCCGACGATCCAACCGATCACCGGGAAATATTTCGGGCTTCGTTGCAGGTAATCCGGATGATGGTCGATCCCCGCAGGAACCCTGATCCTTGTGAGGAACATGACGGCCGTTAAAAATATCTTCCATTCTTTGCGCAACATAGGGATGTATTTAACTCATAATCAGAAGATCAATAGAATACTCCAGACAATATTTATTATTCTAATCCAATATGCATCTTGTGCAGCCATTTTATAATTTCGGATACGGGCTGCCCCGTTTCGTTAACCATCCCCCGGACAAAAGGGCTTTGATCTTTTTCTGTTACGAAGTGCTTTATAATACGTTTTATTCGCCGTTGCAAGACCGGGTTATGCTGTATGATCTTTTTTATTTCCTGGCCGATAACGTGAGCAGCAATTTCCTGAAGACTTTGCTGTGCCAGGAGATCATCCTCTATGGAAAATAAATTCGAATAATGTTCATAAATAAAATTTGCCTGCAAATCAAAATAGTGTTGAATCAGGTTGCCTATATCTCTTGCATCCTTCTCCCTTATTTCAGGCCTGTCATCGAAAGAGATCAGTTTTAAGAGTACAATGGATGGTAGGGTTGCGACCTCGAATGGATGATCCGTTTCTAATTCGATTGATTCGGTTCCTTCAGTATAAACCTCCATAAAACCATTTACTCCGATACTTATTAACCCGATCCCTGCTACCGTAATTTCCCCATCTATTTCAATGCCTCCAAATGGCAATATATCTAATTGCAAACCGGACGAAGTTCGCAGTACAAAAGCATTTTCCTTTGTGTCCTGAAATCCTCTATGTTCTTTCAAATATTGTCTTATACCTTCATATTGCATAATGTTTCCTACAAACACGGCGAAATCCACATCTCGCGTTTCACGAAATGGCTTTTTCTCCCTGGCGTACCATATATTTCTTGCCACGGCGCCTATTAGATAATAATCGATTCCCAACACCGAGCAAGAATCCTGCACTGCATCGAAGATCTCTTTTAGTTCTCCCTTCCGGATGCTATCCCAATTCATGTTGTAAATATTTCTCGTAAATCAACCTGGCTGTCTCTATGCAACGCGGGTCTCCTGTCATCATCAGATCCGCATAGACCAGTAAAGGAGGCGCCAGTTTTTTAGCATCCCACTCGTTGTCATTCCAGAATTTTTTATAAACTTCTATATTTCCTTTCTCATCTGGAATTATTGTCCATTTGGGCATCAGGATTGCCTTGGGCTTATTGGTATATAGGGTGAGCACTGCCGGCGTTAAATAATTTGTCAGGATCTCTGCGGCTGGTTCCCCTCCCCATACAGCTGGTTCTTTTTCCCATACCTTTTCTTCCAATTGTTCCAATAATACTTTCCTATCAAAAAATTTGTTCTCAGCCCAAAAATGAAAATTTCCGATATGTAGGGTTGGCTTTAGTATTTCATGATACCCAACCATCCATCTTTCTAACAAGGCTTTTTTGTTCTGTAATTGAATATTCTTTTTGTCCAGCGGCAGAATAAATCCGGCATCTCTTAAACCACCTAAAATGTTATTGATATTTCCGAGCGCTACCCCGGTGGCCTTCGCTAATTGGCGATGAGGTAGATTAATTGCCTCCTTATGCAGCAATAGGTAAAAGACGGTACGAAGTCCTGTTTTGGTAAATGCCCTATTCGTGACCGGCTTTTCTTCTTCCACAGGCTTATTGCCATCTATCCAAATAACATGCTGTGCCGTCGGCAGAAAAATGTTTCCTGCTGTGTCCAGGTACCCTATCTTATTTAGCCTTAATATAGCCTTTAGCGTGGGAAAAATGCGTTCTGCTACAATTATCAAAGGATTGTATTGCCTAGCCTGTTCGAGTATGTTAGCTAACTGGTAGCCACGTAGCTCCGTTTTAACTTCAACAAATGCGTGCAACTCATAGCCGTTCCAGTATAGGTCGAGCTCCCCACCATTATCAGCATCGGTTTGGCTCCATTTCCCTTGAATTCCGGTAAAAGCCCGCAAGTTATCTACAGCTTTAGTTATAATCGCTTTTTTGTTCATTATCATATTTTGTTCACGATACGTGAACAGGCAAATTTAATGAACTGCAAGATATTTCACAACTGAAATTTTATATTGTTCACTAATTCAAACTGTTCACGTACCGTGAACAGATGAAAAAAATGAACAAATGGGAGACAGGTTTACAATCATCATAATCTATTACTTTGACGTCTGATCCACGCCAGCCGATTCAAAGGAGGCCATTTCATCCAGGAAAGCGGTGGCTGAACGGATAAGCGGAAGGGCCATGGCCGCACCCGTCCCTTCTCCCAATCGCATGCCCAGGTTCAACAGAGGGCGGGCGTCCAGGTAGTCCAGCATTTTTTGGTGCCCTTGTTCACCGCTCGTGTGCGCAAAGATACAGCAGTCTGTCACAGTGGGGTTCATGGCGCGGGCGATCAGCAGCGCGGAAGTAGCGATAAAGCCGTCTACGATGACGACCATCCTCAAGGCCGCTGCCCTGAGATAGGCTCCCGTCATCATGGCGATCTCGAATCCCCCCACCCGCTGCAAAATGTCTTCGGCTGCAGTAGCATTTTGGGTCGCGATGACGTTTCCGGCTTTGGCTTTAAGAATATCCGTATCGGGAAAATGCCGCGCGATCACTTTCTCAAGGGTCTTAATTTTTGTGACCAGCTGCGCATCATTAACGCCGGTCCCCCTTCCTGCACATTCGGCTACGGGGATCCCGGTGATCCTGCTCATGATCAGGGCCGCGGAAGAGCTGTTGCCTATCCCCATCTCACCCAGCCCTACACAGTTGCAGCCCTTTTTAAAAAGATCTTCGACGATTGCTCCCCCCTTCGCAAGGGCCTTTTGCATTTCTTCCGGGCTCATGGCCGCTTCCTCCAGGTAATTCCGGGTGCCATACCCGATCTTGGCCCTGATGAAACCCGCGGATTCGCCCGATCTCCGGTCATCCCCGTCATTATCGAAATCGGCGTTTACGCCGGCGTCCACCACCTGCAAACCGATCCCATGCTGCCGGCAGAATACATTGATGGCGGCGCCACCGCCGATAAAATTCAATACCATCTGCGCCGTTACGGCCTGGCGGTAAGGGTTGATCAACCCGGTAGCCGCAATGCCATGGTCCCCGGCAAAAATGAGTATATGGGGATCGCTGATCCGCGGGCGGTCCGTTCCCTGTATCAGGCCCACCTGCATGGCGATCTCTTCCAGCCTGCCCAGGGACCCGGGGGGCTTGGTCTTATTGTCGGTCTTCCGTTGAATTTTTTCTCTTAGTTCCATTTTAAAGGTTTGTTTCCTTTACGGATTTGTTCACGCTATCGGGCTGCGGATTTGATCACCATGGGAATGCCGCTCACCATCAGGATCACTTCTTCCGCGAGCTGTGCGATGTATTGATTCATCCAACCCTGCAGGTCGGTAAATTTCCTGCCCGATTCCGTCTCCGCGTGCACTCCCATGCCGATCTCATTGCTGACGATGATCAGAACGGTGTCCTGTTCTGAAATCAACTGGCCCGAAATCAACTGGTCTGGCATGGACTGGTCTGGTATCGGTGGTTTTGAAAGCGCTTCCATCTCTTTTTTACAAGCTTCCAGCGAAGCTTCAATATCCTCACGGGTATCGATGAAGAAATTGGTTAGCCAAAGCGTAATACAATCTATTACGGCTACTTTTCCTGCCAGGTCCAGCCGGCTGAGATGTTTTTCTTCTTCTATAGAAGTCCAGCGGTCATCCCTGTCCTTTTGATGACGGCGGATGCGCTCCCCGAAATCTCCGTCCCAATGGCGGGCCGTTGCCACATAAACGGGATGGGGGCTCAGTTGCAAAGCCATCTCCTGCGCATAGCGGCTCTTACCACTTCTGGCTCCTCCTGTGATAAAAACAATACGGCGTGGCCGTGACCCGTTATTTTCCATCATTCGGGGAATATTTTTCTTCATGCCTGCACATGATCGTGATGATGAGTGGTTTGTCCGTTCCATACAGCCTGAACCTGCAGCTGCAAACCCATGTCGTAGATCATGCAGGTAGCTGCGGGAAGGAAGGAACAAGCTTTGATTTTCATTATATGAGTTTTAACGAGTACTCTAAAAATGCAGGGCGACCCCTGCCATGAAATTAAACCTTTTGCTGTTATAACCCGGTTCATCGAAAAATAGTTGATTGGTCAGGTTCTTCAGGTCTGCAAAAGCCTTCAGTTGCTTAGTGATCTTATATTCCGCATACCCATCCAACGTATAATAGGCGTAAGTATAGGCCGTAGAGGGCGGACCGCCGAACTCGTCTTCAATGCGTTTGCCGACCGCCCGGAAGGCGATGTCGAGGAACAGGGCCCGGGTGGCCTGGAATCCGGCTTTCAGGTTCACGGCATTTTTAGGCCGGCGGTACAGGTTGTAATAGGAGCTGTCTTTTCCGTTTACCGGCGTAGTCACTTTCCCGGTGGTGTAGGTATAGTTGCCGGAAAAAGACCAAGCGCCGGCTTTCAGACTGGCTTCCAGTTCGACGCCATGATCGTTCTGTTTGTCCAGGTTGATATAGTAACCCAGCGGATAAGCGGGATCGTTTCCGTAGTAGATGATATTATCCTTCGTTGACCGCTGGAAATAGAGAGCCCGGGCATTGAAATGCTGCAGGCTATATTGGATACCGGTCTCCGTGCTGATCGATTTTTCGGGTTTCAGGGTGCCATAGGGGTCAGCATACGGCGAATACAATTGATATAAGGTAGGCGCGGAAAAGCCGGAAGACAGGTTGAAGAAGGCCTTCACCCTGTCATTCACCACATAAGAAGGGTTGATCGAATAGGTGAATACATTTCCGTATCGGGAAAATCTGTTATAGCGGCCGCCCACTTCGAAATTGAAACCGTCCAAGTTCTTTAACAGGAAAGAGGCATAGCCGGCATATTGCCTGACACTGGCGCTGTCGCTGCTGATCGCACTGGGAGAATAGACCACGCCATAGGGAGGATAGTAATTGTTGTAATAGATGCTCAGCGAACGCTCATCCACCCGTTGGTTCCGATAATCCACACCGGCAACCAGGTCGATGTATTTGGAAAGGTCGAAATTGCTGAATAATTCCGCATAATGCGATTTGCCGTTGTAGGTGCTATAGGAATAACTTCCCCCCTGTGCGATCGTAGTGGCCGAGTCGTCCAGGTAAGCCCTTGTAACGGTGTTGTAATTGTAGTTAAGGCGGATCGTGGCTAACCCGATCTTATAATCCGCGCCTAATCCTGCCTGTGTGTTCTTGTTGGTACCGGTATAGAACCTGTCGTCCGTATAGGCGCCTCCATCCAGGTCATTGTTATAGTTGCTATACTGAAAATTAGCACGGAGCTGAAAGGCATCGGTTATTTCTTGGTTTACATTGACCATGACGATGTTCTCGTTGAACCCGTCATTATCGAAATGCCCTTTGCCGGTGGAATCATAGGCGGCGGAGATCCCATCGCTTTTCAGGTGGGTGTATTGTACATTATACCCGGTGTTATGGATCTTCCCATCGATGACAGCGGATATTTTGTACGTGCCGTAGCTGCCGGCCGAAAGATTGGCGGAGGCATTCAGGGGTTTGCCGCTGCCTTTCTTCATAATGATGTTAATGACCCCGGCGACCGCATCGCTTCCGTAGAGCGTGGACTGGCTGCCCTTCAGGATCTCCACCCTTTCTACTTCGTCGGTGTTGATGAGGTTGAGATCGAAAGCCGTACTCGTCCCCGATGGATTGTAGGCCGGGATCCCATCGATCAGGATCAGGGTCTTGCCGGCATCGACTCCCTGCAGGTATACTTCCTGGTTGGTTCCCAGCGTATTCTGGGATCCGCTGACGATGACACCTGCCTGTGTGTTCAATACTTCGGTAAGTTGTTTGCCGCCGCTCTTTTCAAGGTCTTCCCGGGTGATGATGGTCAGCACCTTACCGGTAAGATTCTCTTTGACGGGGTACTTGGTGGCAGTGACCACTACTTCGTCCAGGTCTTTTACGATGCTGTCTTTTTTTGTCTGTGTGAATTTTGTCTGTGTGAATTTTGTTTGCGGGAGCGTTGTTTGCGGGATTGTTGTTTGCGCGAAAAGCGAACTGCTGCCGGCAATCGCCGACACGATAAATGTTGCAAAATGTTTTTTGCTCATTCTAATAATAATTGTTTGTTTTCCTGCCTGCAGGAAACAAGGGTTCATTGAATGAGCCTTCGGAAAAAATGAAATAAGGTTGAAATATAAATTGCCTGCCAGCGCCGGACATTTTACACTCCATGCTTTTCACCCGAAAGCNNTTCAATACCTTCCCATCGTTGATTGGACAGTGGTATGCAGATTGAACGGATGTGAATCGAACAGTCGTGACTTTAAACGGTCGTGACCTTCACAATAGAGCTTACAGCTACGGGGATAGCGCCGG